>JACPCT010000428.1 GCA_016184445.1 Candidatus Tectimicrobiota bacterium
CGAAGCGCATGATCCCCCTGAAGCGCGGGCGCATCATCAACGTGACCTCGGGGGCGGGGCTGCGCGGCACGATCGGGCAGATCAACTACTCCTCGGCCATGCAGAATCACCTGTCACCCATGTCCCCGGTCTACTCTGTTACCTATGTGCCCGGTTTGGACCACCCCCGGCCCCTCTCCCAAGGGGAGAGGGGTGCCAGGCCGGCGAAATCCCTTGCCTTGGATGAAAGCGGCCGCTCCTCCCTCTCCCTCTGGGAGAGGGCCGGGGAGAGGGGAATTCTAGGGGCGGGTTTTCATCATCGTTCATGGAGGCTGCGATGCGTCTCAAGGGGAAAGCCGCGGTGGTGACGGGGGCGGCCCAGGGGATCGGCCGCGCGGTGGTCGAGGCCTTCGCCCGCGAGGGCGCCCGCGTGGTGGCGGTGGATCTGAACGAGGCGGGGGCGGGCGAGACGGTCCGGCTCGTGAAGGAGGCCGGGGGGGAAGCGCAGTTCTTCCGGGCGGACGTGAGCAAGCTGGCCGATGTCGAGGCCGCGCTGGACGCCTGCGGGAAGGCCTACGGCGCGGTCGAGGTGATGGTGAACAACGCGGGCATCGTGCGCGCCGCCATGCTCCACAAGATGACCGAGCAGCAGTGGGACGAGGTGATCGCCGTCCACCTGAAGGGCACCTGGGCGGGCATCCACGCCGCCTCGAAGCGCATGATCCCCCTGAAGCGCGGGCGCATCATCAACGTGACCTCGGGGGCGGGGCTGCGCGGCACGATCGGGCAGATCAACTACTCCTCGGCCATCGCCCGCGGCCATCACCCCCATGACCGAGACCATCCGCACCGACCCCCGCTTCGAGGGCAAGTACCTAGAGCGCATCGCGCTGGGCCGCTGGGGGACGCCCGAGGAGATGGCGGCGGGCTTCGTCTTCCTGGCCTCGGACGAGGCGAGCTACGTCACCGGCCACGTCCTCCGGGTGGACGGCGGGATGGCGATCTAGGGCGGTGTCCGTCGCGGTCCCGGATACGTAGGGGCGAGGCATGCCTCGCCCCTACAGAGAAGCATAGCGACCCTCGCCAACTCGGGCGGGAGATGCCCCATGAATTCGCCAGACACCATCGGTCTTTCCTTCCACCTCACCGAGCCGCAGGCGATGCTGCGGCGCACGGTGCGGGAGCTCGCCGAGCGCCACATCGCCCCCCGCGCGGCCGAGATCGACGAGACGGAGGAGTACCCGGAGGACATCTTCCAGCTCCTCCGCGCCCACGATCTGCTCGGCCTCTACGTCCCGGCCGAGCTCGGCGGGAGCGGGATGGGAATCTTGGGCACCTGCCTCGCGGTGGAGGAGATCGCCCGCGTCTGCTCGAACAGCCCGCTCCTCCTCTCGGTCCACCTGCTGGCGACCCGGCCCATCGCCGTGAGCGGAAGCCCGGAACAGAAGGCCCGCTACCTCGCGGGGGTCGCGAAGGGTGATCTGCGCGGCTCCCTCGCCATGACCGAGCCACACGCCGGGACCGACGTGGCGAACATCCGCACCCGGGCGGTGAGGGAAGGGGATGCGTTCGTCATCAGCGGGCAGAAGGCCTTCTGCACCGGCGCCACCCACGCGGACTTCATCGTCGTGGCCGCCAAGACGGCCCCGGAGGCGGGCAGCCGGGGCATCTCCCTCTTCATCGTCCCGAAGGGCGCGCCCGGCCTCCGGGTCGGGCGCAAGGAGCGGAAGATGGGGATGCGGGGAATCCCCACCTGCGAGGTCCTCCTCGAGGGCTGCCGCGTCCCGGCGGGGAACCTGATCGGGGAACTGCACCGGGGCTTCCGGGCCGCCATGGGGGGCTTCAACCAGGCGCGGCCCGTCATCGGGGCGCGGGGGGTGGGCCTCGCCCAAGGCTGCCTGGACTACGCCTCCAACTACGCCCGGGAGCGCGAGGCCTTTGGCCAGGCCATCGCGAACTTCCAGGCTGTCCAGTTCATGCTGGCCGACATGTTCATCGGGGTGGAAGCGGCGCGGCTGCTCGTCTGGCGGGCGGCGGCGATGGTGGACGCCGGGCTCTACGGCAAGGAGTGCGTGCGCTACGTCTCGGCCGCCAAGTGCTTCGCCTCGGACGTGGCCATGCGCGCCGCGGTGGACGGCATCCAGGTGCTGGGCGGCGCCGGCTACATGAAGGACCACCCCCTCGAGCGCTTCATGCGCGACGCCAAGCAGCTCCAGATCATCGAGGGGACGAACCAGATCCAGCGCTCTCTCATCGCCCGCGCCCTCCTGGGCCTCTAGCCCGGCCCGGGCTTGCCTGCGGGCCCGCCCGGGCGGGATAATGGCGGGGCCTCATCCATTCTGACGCGGCGCATTCCAAGGTTCCGCCCGCCCGGAGGGGCGGGCCGCGCCTGTTCGCCAGGCCACAGGGGGGACGGAGACGACATGAGCGAATATCCGAGGAGCGATATCCGGGACGGGATGCGGATCGACTGGGACGTTCCGATCCAGATGGAGGACGGCCTGGTCCTGCGCTGCGACGTCTACCGTCCGATCAAGAACGGCAGGTATCCCGTCATCATCACCTACGGGCCCTACGGCAAGTGGCTCCACTTCGAGGACCTCTACACCGACCAGTGGCGCCGCATGGTGGAGGAGCACCCGGACGTGCCCTC
>JACPCT010000430.1 GCA_016184445.1 Candidatus Tectimicrobiota bacterium
TCCTTCGCGGCGGCGGCGAGGCCGTCGAGCCCCCGGCCCGCGATGGAGAGGGCGGGGAAGGCGTTCTTCACGGCCGCGGCCAGCGCCGCGGCCTTCTCCGCCGTGCGGTTGCGGATCTCGACGTGGGCGGCGCCCGACTGGGCGAGCTTGACCGCGATGGCGCGCGCCGCGCCCCCCGCGCCGAGGAGGAGGCAGCGCATCCCCCTGGGGCCCGTCCCCATCTCCTCCTCCAGGGAGCGGAGCCAGCCGGCGCCGTCCGTGTTGTGGCCCTTCATCCGGCCCCCGGGCTCGAAGGTGATGACGTTCACCGCCCCCATGAGGCGGGCGTCCTCGCTGAGCTCGTCCATCAGGGCGGCGGCGGCCACCTTGTGGGGGATGGTGATGCACAGGCCCGCGAAGCCCATGGCCTGGGCGCCCCGGACGGCGGCCTCGAACTTCGCCGGCGCGACCTCGTAGGCCAGGAAATGGAAGGGCGCCCCCAGCGCCGCCGCCGCCGTGTTGTGCATGGTGGGGGACATGGTGTGGCCGAGCGGGTAGCCGAAGATGGCGAGGGCTTTTTCTAAGGCCATGCCGGAATCTCCGAGGGAGACGCCCGCGCCTGTCGCGCCCCGGCGGGTTGCGCTAGAGTAGGCCCGGAAGCCCGGGAGCCGCAACAGGGAGGCCCCTCCGGGCGCCGGCCTGTTTCCACCACCGAGAGGAGAGCGGGAGATGCCCACCGTCCAGGCCGCCACCATGCTCCAGCCTGGCGAGATCGCCCTGCGGGAGTACCCCAAGCCCCAGATCGCCGAGGACGCGCTGCTCCTCAAGGTGGCCGCCGTGGGGGTGTGCGGCTCGGACAAGCACATGTTCCACGGGCGGATGAAGCTCGCCTGGCCGGTCATCCCGGGCCACGAGTTCAGCGGGGTCATCGAGGCCCTCGGCCCCAGGGCGAACGCCGCGATGAAGGTCGTGGGCGGGCCCTTGAAGGAGGGGGACGCGGTGACCGTCGTCCCGGGCAGCCAGGCCTGCGGCAAGTGCTGGTTCTGCGTCCACGTGCCCCACCGGCCCCAGCTCTGCCCGAACCGCACCGTCTTCGGCTTCCGCACCTCGGCCGAGCCGCCCCACCTCTACGGAGCCTTCGCGGAGTACGTCTACGTGCCGGGCAGCTCCTTCGTCCTGAAGCTCCCCCAAGGGCTCTCCTTGGAGCGCGCGGCCCTGGCCGAGCCCCTGGCGGTCGCCATGCGCGCGGCGGCCCGGGCGGTGCAGCCCGGCGCGCCCTGGGCGGGGGAGGGCTTCGGCGTGGGCTCGCGCTGCGCGGTGATGGGGGTGGGGCCCATCGGGGTGCTCGCGGTGGCGGCGCTCCGGACCATGGGCGCGGGGGAGATCGTCGCCCTCGATATGTCGGAGGAGCGGCTCGCGTTCTCGAAGAAATTCGGGGCGACGCGCACCGTGAACATCGGGAAGCTCACGGAACCCGAGCGCAAGGAGCAGGTCTTGGGCTGGACGGACGGGGTGGGCCCCGACGTGGTGATCGAGGCGGCGGGGGTGCCCGCCGCCTTCGCCGAGGGGCTGGAGCTCGTGCGCCGGGGCGGGCGGCTCGTCGAGGTGGGCCACTACGGCGACCCGGGGGGCGTCGAGATCCGCCCCCACCGGGTGTGCAACAAGGACGTGGACATCCTGGGCTCCTGGGCCTACCCCCAGGTGCAGTTCGAGCCCGCCCTCGACATGCTCCTGCGCTCGGCCCTCCCGCTCGACGCGATGTTCACCCACCGATCGCCTTCCTGGGCGGGGGGCTGGCCTTCGTCACAAGGCCGCTCTTCGCCCAGGTGAGAGACCCCGCCGGCGTCGCCATGGGCGGGGGGCTGATGATCCTGCTCGGCCTGGGATGCCTCTTCCTCCCCCGCTTCCTCAAGCGGCGGAATCCGTAGGGGCGGCCGGGCGCCTTACCACGGGACAGTGTTTGGTTCTGTAGGGGCGATGCTCCCGCCTTCGCGAAGCCCGCTTCGGCGGGCGAAGGGAGGTGTCATCGCCCTTGCAGGAGGGGCGAACACGAGGTTCGCCCCTACATACGCCTACGCCTCCGGCACCTCCTCCACCCTCAGATTGAGCAGGTCCAGCGTCTCGGCGCGCTCGCAGTCCGCGAGGTCGAGGGCGTCGAGCGCGGCGAACTGGGCGTTCAGGTGGTTCACCCCGGCCGTGAGCGCGGCGAGCCGCTCCGGGGCGGCGGGGTGGCTCATGGTCCCGGCCATTGTCTTGACCTGATCCTCGGTGAGGGCGGGGCCGCCGCTGGATGGCGCGGCGGGTGAGGGGATGGCCCACGGCGCGGGGGGCGCTCCCG
Source organism: Candidatus Tectimicrobiota bacterium (assembly GCA_016184445.1). GTDB lineage: Bacteria > UBA8248 > UBA8248 > UBA8248 > UBA8248 > 2-12-FULL-69-37. Next base: position 2,318 of record JACPCT010000430.1, read on the forward strand.
CCGCGATGGGCGGGCGGCGCTTCCACCAGGGGTGCGCGCGCTCGTAGGCCGCGCCGATCCGGACGAGCAGGGCTTCCTCCCCCCACCTTCCCGCGATCTGGAGCCCCACCGGCAGGCCCGCCTTCGTGAAGCCGCAGGGAAGCTGGAGGGCCGGGACGCCGACGGCGCTGAAGGGCGCGGTCGCGTGGCTGATGGGGGGCCAGGTCTTCATCCCGTCGAGGCAGTCCGCGATGGCGGGGGGCTGGATGGGGGAGGTGGGGGTGAGGATGGCGTCCACCCGGCGGAAGAGGGCCGCCGCCTGGCGGATGAAGAGCGTCCGCGCCCGCTGGCCCTGGACGTAGCGCCAGCCCGGGATGAAGAGGGCCTGCTCGAAGAAGTCCGCCCCGGGGGAGACGTATTCCTCCCGCCGCCCGCGCAGGAAGGCGCGGTGGTACTCCGCGCTCTCGGGGCCCACCACTGCGGCGTAGGCCACCTGGCCCAGCACCGCCCAGGGCACCTCCACCTCCACGAGCCGCGCCCCCATCTTCTCCAGCCCGGCGATCGCCGCGCGGGCGACGGCCTCCACCTCCGCGTCGTATCCCGGCCAGAAGTAGTTGGCGGGCACGCCCAGGACGAGGCCCTCCACCCCCCGCTCCATCCCCGCCCGGAAGTCCGGCGGGGGCGTGCGGCCGGTCGTGGGGTCGGCCGGGTCGGGGCCCGCGATGGCCTGGAGGAGGATGGCCGCGTCCTCCACCGTCCGCGCCATCGGGCCCACCGCGTCGAAGCTCCGCCCCAGCGGCACCGCGCCCGCCCGGCTCACCCGCCCGTAGGTCGCGCGGATGCCGGCCAGGCCGCAGTAGGCGGAGGGGAGCCGCACCGAGCCCCCCGTGTCCGAGCCGAGCGCGGCGAGGGCCAGCCCCCCCGCCACCGCCGCCCCCGAGCCGGAGGAGCTCCCGGCGGTGGTGCGGTTCGTGTCCCAGGGGTTGCGCGTGGGGCCGAAGAAGCTGTCCGCCCCCGTGCCGCCCCGGGCGAACTCCTGGAGGTTGGTCTTCCCGAGGATGACCGCCCCGGCCTCGATGAGCCGCCGCACGGCGAAGGCGGTGGACGCGGATATGTGGTCCTTGAGGATGCGGCTCCCCGCCGTCGTGGGGAAGCCCTCCAGGTCGAGCAGGTCCTTGAGGGCGACCGGGATGCCGTGGAGCGGCCCCCGGCACCGGCCCCGCACCTCGGCGGGGCGCACCTCCCCCCCCGCGATGCGCGGGGCGAGGGACGCGATGGGGGAGAAGGCGAGGTCATCCGCGCTCAAGGGGCTCTCCTCTTTTCTTCGGGGTGCCGCCGGACGCCCCTTGTAGCCGGAAGGGGGAGGGGAGGCAAGGCGGGGCGGGGGAAATTCCCCGGATAGCCGGGTCCTTCCCCCCGCTCCGTCCCGGGCGCCGTGATTTTTTCGGCGGGAAACGGGTGAAAATCGCCGAACACCCCGGTTTTTCCTCCCTTTACAGGCGGCAGGCGCGCCGCCTCCCGGGGGGAATGTAGGGCAGGGGCGGGGAAAGGCTCTGACCTCGAATTCGCGCTGGTTCCGGCCCGGGCGTTTGAGTTGTCATCTCTTGCGAAAATATTTAGATTAGACTAAATTTATATTTTGTCAGATGAAATTTCCTGCGCTCCCTCCCTGGCCTGAAGCGGGGAGGGCGCGCGATCGGGAGGAGGGGATTGCCATGCGGTGGTTGGCAGCGGTTGCGGCGGTTGCGGGAATGCTGGCGGGGCTGGGGGCGCTCCCGGAGGCCCAGGGGGCGGAGCGGGAGTTCTATGTGCTGGCGGTGGAGCCCAAAGGCTCCGCCTCGGTG
>JACPCT010000453.1 GCA_016184445.1 Candidatus Tectimicrobiota bacterium
CCCGGAAGTGACCTTCCGGTACCTTATCGAGGAAGCCAGAATGCGCCCAAACGGGAACGATGAAGCGGGATCCCAAAATCCAATGGAGCACAGCCGCTTTGGCGCCGCCGGCGATACCCTAGAGTCAGCGGCCGAAAAAATGATCCGTCTTGAGGCCGAGAACAAATGGCTGCGGCGGTTCGTTCCCTCTGTTGTCCGTGAGGCCATCGAGAAGGATCCATTCACCCCGCCGCTGTGCCGGCTTTGCCGGCAGACGCGGGATCTCACTGTCCTCTTTGCCGACATGGCCGGCTGCACACGCCTGTGCGAGGTGCTCCCTCCGGAGCGTATGCAGGCTCTCATCGAGGAGTACTTCTCCTCGTTCATCGACGAGGTGCACGAACTCGGAGGCACGATCAACGAGACGGCGGGAGATGGCTTGATGGTGCTCTTCACTGGAGAAGAACCGGAAGAACATGCCCTTGCTGCCGCTTGTGCCGCCTCTCTGATCCATTTCCGCACGAGGGAGTTCGAGGTGTGCCATGAGGGCGAGTGCCGGGACTTAGCCGTGCACATCGGAATCAACTCGGGGACCGCGAACCTGGGCGTGATGGAGTACCGGGGGCGGCGGGAAGTCCGCGCCACTTATACCGCGATCGGGCCGGTGACCAACCTCGCCGCCCGCCTCACCGGCCTCGCGCCCGCCAGGAAGACCTACGCATCCGAGGAGACCTGGCGCCGTCTCAACGGGGCTTTCAAGGGCTGTTATGCCGGAAGTTTTGAGCTGAAGAACATCAGCCGGCCCGTGAAGGTCTACGATGTCACGACCGGCTTGGTTCCGAGTCTGAGTTCGTGAGAGCACCAAAGGTGGCAGCTGGGGTGCACCCGGTATGCCATTTCGGACAAGGTGGAGCCACCGTGACCTCGGCATAAGGGGCAATGGCACGTGGAAGAGCTGATCCACTTCGGGGGCATCCCCCTCGCCTTCGGCCTCCTTGGCTTTGTCGAGCCCTGCTCCATGGGGGCGAACTTCGTGTTCCTGGCCTGCCTGAGGGGCCGGCCTTTCGCCGAGCAACTCGGCCACGCCTTAAGCTTCGTCCTGAGCCGGGCGCTCTTCCTGGGACTCTTAGGAGCCGGGGTGGCCTGGCTGGGACGCTCCTTCGCGGCGGGGGCGTATCTCTACAGCGCGGGCCTGGGGGCGCTTTACATTCTTATGGGGTTCCTCGCCCTGGGAGTCTACTTCGGAGTCTTCACCCTCCCCGTGGGCGACCTGGGGTCTTGGCTGCGGAAAAAGCCGGGCCTCGCGCTCCCCATGGGAATCGCTTTCGGGCTCAGTGCGCCGATCTGCGCCGCCCCACTCTTCCTGGCCCTCTTGGGACAGGCGGGGCTGGCGGGAGCGGGGAAGGGATTCCTCTCGTTGTTCCTCTTCGGGCTGGCCCTCTCCGCGCCCCTCCCCGTCATCGCAGCCTCCCGCCGCGCATCCGACTGGCTCGCCCGCCTGGGGCGCCACTCGGCCCGGGCGCCTCTGTGGGCGGGGATGTTCCTGGTGCTGATCGGAGCCTGGAGCATCTACATCGGCTGGCGGGGCCTTCCGCCGCAGAGCTAGCGTCTGAGGAAAGGAGTTCACGCATCTCATGAGGAGTTGGACCATGGGCCGCTTGTCCCCGCTCGCATTACTCGCCGCCGCCGCGATCACGGGCTACGTGGTAGGCTTTTATGTCCAGCCCGCGCCCACCCAGCGAGCGGGCATGGCAGCGCCCGCCGGGGCGCCGGTCGTGCCGCCGGTCACAGGCTATCTCGACGGCAAGGAAATTCTGTTCCTCCACACGGAGACCTCGGACCCGAAGATCGCCAAGCTCCTGACCGACATGATGGGCTCGCCCGTGTTGCACGTTCCTTCCCTCGCGAAAGTGCCCGAGGAGAGCCTGGGCCGGGTGTACGTCTACAAGAACGGCCTGAAGCCGGAGGGCCCCCGCGGCCCGTCGCCGAGGTGCAAGAAGCCTTGAAGAAAGGGGAGCTGGAGATGGAGGAGCCCGGAATAGTGGTCAACATGCCGTTCCTGACCTGGCCGGGCGGGAGGCGGTGACCCTCAGCCTTCCCTCCCTTCCCGGGCGCGGCGGATGCGCTCCCCGAGCGGCGGGTGCGAGTGGAACAAGGCCACCACCCAGCGGGGCGGGGACGGGTCGGCCAGGTTCTTGAGGCAGAGCTTCTCCAGGGCGGAGGCCATCCCCCGCCCGCTCCCCGTGTGACGGACGGCGAAGGCGTCGCACCAATGCTCCAGCCTGCGCGCATAGGCCAGCATCGGGGGCGAGAGGGCCGCTCCCCAGAGCCCGAGCAGGAGCCACACGGCCGCGATCGCCGCCGGCTCCCCCGGCGGGAGGGCGGCGAGCCCGCTCCAGGCGTACCACTGCGGATGGTCCAGCACCGACTGGATGAGCCGCATCCCTGCGGCGAAGGCCGCCGCCCGTGCGAGCAGAAGCTGCGGGATGTGGCGGCCCACCTGATGGGCGATCTCGTGGGCGAGGACCGCCTCGATTTCCTCGGGCGCGTATTCGAGCAGGGTGTCCGAGAGCACCACCCGGCGGGAGGGACCCCAGCCCACCAGGGCGGCGTTGGCGGCCCGGCTCTTGCGGCTGAGGTCCATCTCCCACACCCCGCCCCGCACCCGGGCCCCCGTCCGGGCGAGCAGGCCCTCCAGCCGCTCGCGCAGATGGGGGTCGGCGAGAGGCTTGAAGCGGAAGAACAAGGGCGCAAGGAGGACCGGCCCGACGAGGGCGAGCGCCCCCCCCAGGAGGA
>JACPCT010000269.1 GCA_016184445.1 Candidatus Tectimicrobiota bacterium
GAGCTCGGACGAGCGGCCGAGCTCCATCGGCATCACGCCCAGCGGCTCGCTCGACCGCACCAGGCCGAAGCCGGTGTCGTGGTCGTAGCCCACGAAATCGGCGCTCACCGGCTTGCCCTCCGGCCCGACCACCTCGATCGTCTCCGCCTCCAGGATCAAGTAGCCGATCGTGAGGATCAGGCCGCTGGAATCGATGACCACGCCGTTCCCTTCCCGGTCCGTCCCGAGCACGCGCGCCGTGCGCGCATCCCCAGGGATGACCGCCCGCACCTTCACGACGGCCTTGAGGGTCTCCTCCGTTTTCTTTTCGGGAAAGGCGGGCGCGCAAAAGGCGGCAGAGACGAGGAAGGCCGCGAAGAGGATGCCCATCCTCAACGAAAGCTTCCGGCACCTGAACCACGCCCTCGGCATGCGAATCATGACCTACCCCCGGCTTGGGTTCCCCCTCTCCCGCGCGCCCCCGGGACGCGCCCTCCCTCCGCCTGCCGCCAGGACCAAGGCGGGCGCATGTTACACGAAAACGCGCGCCGTGACGGGCCGCCTCGCCGCACCGCGCCGCCCGCGCGGCGGGGCCGCGCCCCCTACTTCTTCCTCCCCGGGATGATGGGCAGCAGGAGGTAAGGCCGCCGGCTGCCGCCGGAGTGGAGGGTGACCTTGCCGCCGAAGACCTTGGGCGGGCGGTCGCGCGGATCGTTGTGCAGGAAGGGCCCGCAGCCCGTGAAGGCCACCTTCATGTTCGAGAGCTTCAAGCCCTCGCCGGGGTAGACGTAGTCCTTGCCCCGCACGGTGAGGCCGAGCCGGTAGCCCGCGGGCACCACGATGCAGGTGGGCCAGATCTCGACATCCAGATCGTACACCCGGCCGGGCTTGAGGGGCTGCTTCTCGTCGTGGGTGTGGTAGGGCCGCCAGGGCCGGGTGAGCGTCTTGTCGAGCTTGCGGTGGGAGGCGCGGAGCCAGCCCTGGCCGATGGGGGTGTGGGGGTCGACCGTCCCCGAGAAGGTGACCTCCCGCATGTCCGGGGTGAAGAGGCGGAGGACGAGGAAGATGTCGGCGTCCACCGTCTCGGAGGAGACGAAGAGCTTGGCCGCCACGGGGCCGGTGACCTCGGTGTCCGCCTGGAAGGGGGGCATCAGGAAGGTGGCGCCCTCGCCCAGGCCGCCGTAAGTGAGCTTCCCGGCCGGGGCCTTCTTGGCGCCCAGGGTGAGGTCGTTGGGATTGAGGTAGAACTTGGTCCACTTGGTGCGCTTGAGGGGCCACTCGCTCTCCCGGCGCTCAACGAACTTCTCCCCCACGTGGCGCACCTGGAGCAGGACGCGCGGCTGCTTCTTCCAGCCGGTGTCCTCCCCCTTGAGGTAGTGGCCGAAGAACCTGCGCTGCATGGCGTCGCCGTAGGGGGTGTAGAAATGCGTCCAGTGCTCGAGGCCGTGGGCCTCGAGCCACTTGTCCTTGGAGGCTGCGCGGAAGAAGGCCTCGAAGTTGCCCCTCGGGTGGAGCCCCTGGCCGCCCCAGCTCGCCGCCGAGAGGAAGGGGGTCTTGACCTTGGACCAGTCAGGCGTCCGCGCCTTCCAGTGGGCGTCGTCCAAGGGGTGGGAGCGGCACGACTCCCCGTAGTCGTCGATGTTCTTCTTGAGCTCGGCCTCGCTCAGGGTCTCAGGGCCGCAGATGAGGTCCCCGGTGACGCGGCTGCGCCTGCCGCGCTCGCCCAGGCCGTGCTGCACGGTGCGCACCTGGGTGTCGTACCAATCGGCGCAGAAGGTGTTGAAGATGCCCCCGTGGTGGCTCACGTCGCGGTAGAAGTCCGCCGCGCCCTCCCAGGGGCACATGGCCGCGAGGTGCTTGGGCTGGAGGGCGGCCACCATCCACTGGTTCATGGCGTAGTAGGAGATGCCGTTCAGCCCCACCTTGCCGTTGCTCCAGGGCTGGACGCCCGCCCAGTCGATGCAGAGGGCGAAGTCCTTCGTCTCGCGCGGGGACCAGATCTCCAGGTAGCCCGGGGAGCGCCCGGCGCCCCGGGAGTCCACCCGCACGCAGGCGTAGCCGTCCGGCACCCACTTCTCTGGGTCGACCACCTCCCAGTTCTGGTACTTGTTCGAGGAGCCCGCGATGGCCTCCGGGTGCGCCTTGGAGAAGAGCTCCCAGACGGTCGTGTAGCCGTCCTGGTAGGCCAGCCCCTTGGCGTAGGGGCCGTAGGTCATGATGACGGGGTACTTCCCGCCCTCATCGAGGGGCCGGAAGACGTCGGCGCGCAGGACGACGCCGTCGTCCATCGTGATGGGGACGTCCCAGTCGATCCGCATCCCGTCCCGGGTCTCGCTCTTCTGGAAATCGCTCATGTTCTCTCCTCCCTGGGATGACGCGGATGGGAACCGCCGCTTGGACCGCACGCTTCGAAGATGCCCGATTGTAGCGGGCCGCCCGGCCTTTGGGAACCGAGCGCGCCGGAACCAGCGCGAATTTGCCGTTGCGCCCTTTTCTTCCTCCCGGCGCATATTCCCTCCGCGGGGGGCTCCGCCCAAGCGGGCGGATGGGCGCCCGCGCGGGGATGGAGGAAAGGGTGTTCAGTGTTTTTCAGCGTTTTACGGCGAAAAAATGGCCGCGGAAAGGGAGGGTGTCCCGGATATTTCCGCATGTTGCGGGGCGATACCGGGGTTTTTTGTTTCGTTTGAGGTGTCCGGCGATTTCCGGGGGAAAACTACGGTTTCCGGGAGGCGGCCTCGGCGAGGGGACGCAGGTGCACCCAGCGGCGCCCAACGGTCTCGTAGCCCCATTCCATCTGGCCGATGGCGAGGGCGGGCGGGGCCTCCCCGCTCAGGAGCTCCCCGCAGGGTTCCTCCTGGACGCGGAAGTAGACGACGAAGTGGGGCTCGAAGCGGGGGGAGTAGTGCTTCTCCCGGAAGGCGAGGGGGCAGACGCGCCGCGATCGGCCGAGGTCCCCGGCCCCCAGGGAGCCCATCTCCTTCCCGGCCCGGAACCACTCGCCGATGTCCCCGCTGTAGGCACGCTTCACCTCCTCGGCGTGCTCGGGCAGGTAGAAGGCGTCCAGGACGAGGGGCCAGTCGCGCCAGGCCGTGGCGGTCTCGAGCCGCTCCATGGCCAGGGTGAGCCCCCGGCGCCCCGGGATCTGGGGGCCGGCGGAGTAGGCCGTGCAGGCGGCGAGGAGCAGGACGGGCAGGAGGCCGAGGAGGCGGCGGGCCATCAATCCTCCTTCTTGGGGACGCGGTAGGGCTCATGGCAGGCGGTGCAACTGTTGGCGAGGCCGGAGAAGGCCTTCAAGACGGCGGGGCGGTCCTTCTTCTGGGCCGCCTGGATGACCTTGTGCGCCTCTTGCACCGACTTCTCGGTCAGCTCCTTGAAGTGGGCGAAGTTCTTCCACACCTCGGGCTTGATGCGCGTCTTGCCCACGTTGGATCCCTCGGGGCTGAGGCCGGGGATCTTGGCCGTGAGCTCGGCCACCTTCGTGGCGGCCGGGAGGACCTTGGCGAAGTCGCCCTTGCCCGACCACACCTTGATCTCGCGCATGGCCTGGTTGATCGCCTTCATGGTGTCGAGGCGCTCTTTCTGCACCTTGGCGGGGTCGGCGGCCCGCGCCGGGAGGAGCCCCCCGGCCGACGCCGCGAGCACCGCGGCGCCCAAAAGCCCTCGCCCAAGCCGCAACCCGCGCACGGGACCCCCCTTGAAGTCAAAAAAGAGGGGAGGCGCGGGAAAATCCGCCTCCCCCTCGCGGAGGTATCGTATGAAGCGGGGAACCGCGCTGTCAATCGCGGCGCCCGGGCGCCCGCCCTACCTCGGCTCGACGAACTCCCGGCGCACCCACCCCTCTCCCCGGGGGGTCGCCACCTTCACCCAGTCGACGGGCTGGCGCGTGTTGTTCTCGGCGCCGATGGCGTCCCAAAGACCGGAGGCGAGCGGGCGGGAGGGCTCGCTCTCCACCACCAGCCCCGCGGTCCCGGAGGGCACCTTGGCCACCCGCACCGCCCGGGCGGAAGGCCCGCCCGGGCGATCCCACAGGTACACCCACTCGTCCAGGGGCGCGAACTGGACACGGCGGGGGATCGACAGGAGCACCACCGGGGTCGACGTCAGGGAGGCGCACGCCCCCAGGGACAGGACCATCGCGGCCAAGGCGGCCGCCCGCCCGGCGCGGAAGGAGGTCACCCCCCGCCGCCAGCCCCAGAGCCTCATTCCCCACCCTCCTCTGCCCAGGATACAGGGCCCCGGGTCCAGGCCCGGCTTACCGATAAAGCAAATTCCATGCCCCGGGACCGGCCCGGCGGGCGGGCGCTTCCGGCTCCATTCGGGGCTACCAGGGACCGGAAAGGGAAAAAAATGCCCGGCAAATGCTCATGAACCAAGTGAAGGCGAAGAATGGGCGAAATCCAGGAAGCCGCGGGCCAAGGGGCTCAGGCTGCGGGCCTTGTGGACGACGGAGAAGAACTCCCGGGAGCACTCGAAGCCCTGGATCTCCACCTCCCGCAGGGCGCCGCCCGCCAGGTCCTCCCGCACGGCGAAGCGGGAGACGATCGCCACCCCCACCCCCGACTTGAGGGCGGTGCGGACCGCCTCGGGGTTCCCCAGGACGGCGGCCACTTGGCCGGGCTTCATCTCGAAGCCCAGATCGCGCAGGCGCTCCTCGGCCACCGAGCGCGTGCCCGAGCCCTCCTCGCGCACGATCAGCTTCACCCCCTCCAGCTCCTCCGCGCGGATGCGCTTCCTCCCGGCCAGCGGATGGCCCGGCGGCACGGCGAGGAGAAGCTCGTCCCGCGCGAAGAAGCGGTAGACGAGCTGGCTGTTCGGGATCCGCGCCCCGGTGAAGCCGATCTGGAATTCCCCCTCGAGCACGCCCCCGGCCACCCGGCCGGAGCCCAGCACCTGGATGATCACCGTGGTCTCCGGGTAGCGCTTCTTGAACCCCCCGAGCAGGCAGGGAAGGAGGAATCCCCCGGGGATGGTGCTCGCCCCGATGGAGAGGTGCCCCCGCACGATGCCCAGGAACTCCTCGATGGCCGCCTTGGCCTTCTCCCGCTCCTGGAGAATCCGCTGGGCGTGGCCCTGGAGCAGCACCCCCGCCCGCGTGGGCTGGACGCGCCGTCCCAGGCGGTCGAAGAGCCGGGTCCCCAGCTCCTCCTCCAGGATCTTGATGTGCTCGCTCGCCGTGGGCTGGGAGAGGCCCAGGGCCTTCGCCGCCCGGGAGAAGCTCCCCGACTTGGCGACCTGGCAGAAGACTTCCAGCTGGCGGATGTCCATCGAACCCCCGCGCCCATCCCTCATTTCGCGCGCCCGGCCCCCAATGTATCGCTTTTCCCTATTCTTTCAAGCCCGGCCCCAGGCCCAGGCGGGCCACTTGCCACACCTTCCGGCATTCCTTCGCCACCCACTTGCTCGAAGGCGGCTACGACATCCGGACCGTCCAGGGGCTTTTGGGTCATAGCGGCGCAAGACGACGATGATCTATACTCATGTCCTCAACCGCAGTCCGGCGGGCGTTCGCGGTCCGGTGGACGGGCCTTGAGCCAATTCAAGGAGGTTGTGTTATGCCGATCCGGATAAGATGCCGTGATAAGCCGCCGGACAGGCAGCGGGCAATTGAATGCAAGGGGGTTCACGCGCCTCCGGCAAGAAATCCCACGGCGTGTCATAGGGCCAGAAAACAGAACTCCGCGTCTTATGCGGATCGGTCTAAATATTGTTCGACGTACAAGAGTATGCCGAGGCTTCGTGGGGGAAGCGATGACGATCCGTCACGGTGACCCGGCAAAGTTCTGGAGCAGGGTGGATCGTTCCTTGCTCTGGTGGGAATCGAAGGGGAGCCCCGCTCGGTGGCGATTGTGGCGCGACGTGTTCTGGGGCCGCGAGGGTGTCTACGTCCTCGTTCGATGTGGCCTGCTTACAGGCGCGCTGGCCATGGCTGGAGCGACGAACTGGGGAACCAGCGCTGGTGGCGCTCTGCGTGTGGCTGCAATCGCACTCGCCACCTTGTTCCTCTTTGACATCATGATCGTCCATGTATCGATCGCATTTGTATCTCGCAAGCCAGCGAGCCTTCTCAGATCAGCCGTCCTGTCGACCTTCTCCTTCTTCCAAATACCCCTTGGCTTTGCCGTGTTCTATCTGTGCAACGCCGACTCCTTCAACTCTGCGCTTACATGGCGGCGCGCGGTCTACTTCAGCATCGTAACGGCGACAACATTGGGGTACGGCGACATCTCCCCGAAACCGGAGGCTAGCTGGGCTCAGCTATTAGTAATGGTCGAACTTGCTGTAAGCGTGACCTTCTTGGGAGTTCTAATCGCGCGTCTAATTGCGCTAACTACGGTCCCAGGGCAGCAGGGGCCTGGGGGTCTCAAGGGACGTTCATGATGAGAGTGTGTGACGTCGAACATCACATTGGAGCGGTCCGCTGGCTCGCATTCGCTCGCCGCGGCCGCTCAACGTGGCGTCCGTTAGACATCCGGGGAAAGCTCCGGCAGCCAAGTCCAGAACGTGCATGCGTTCCCATTCCCCATGCGATTGGCCCTTCCAGGCCTGCCGCACCCGGCAACTCCTCCCTCCTTGGAGACGCGCCATGCCACGGCAAGCGGCGCGGCGCGGAAGCGCCCGCGCCCGGGAGGACCCCCCCGGGGCTGGTGCGCGCCGCGAAGGCCTGAGCGCTATTTGGCCGCCCAGTCCGGGACGGGCTCCCCGGCCTTGAGGTACTGGACGAACTCGATGGCGAGGCCGCCGGTGGTGGAGGCGTCGGTGAAGGTGAGGACGCCCCCGCGCGAGCCGTAGAGGGGCGGCTTGATGGTGAACCTGACGCCCTTGGCCTCCCATTCGGCCATGACGGCGCGGAGGTCGTCCACCCGGAGGCAGATGTGGTGGAGGCCCTCGCCCCGGGCGGCGATGAACTTGTTGATGGGGGCCTCGGGATTGCTGTTCTCCACCAGCTCGAACACCGCTCCCGGGCCCTCGTAGAAGTCGAGGGTGGCCGTGCTGGCCGGCCGCTCGTACACCCTGCGCTCGAGGAACCTGAACCCGAGCAGGGTCTCCATCATCTCCCGCTTCCCGTCCGCGCTGCGGACGGCGTACCCGATGTGGTCCATGGCCGGCATCTGCCCGTCTCCTCAAGAAGATCGCCCGTGAAGGCCGCCGCGGCTCCCCGGGAGGCTATCCCGCCCGGGGCGGGAGCCGCAATCCGCCCCCCCGGCCTGTACGCGGCCGGGGCCCCCCGCTATACTTGCGCGGGCCCCAGCGGGCGCGTCCAACCCCTCCGGCGAAGGGCGGCATGGCCTACCTCCTCCACATCGCCAGCATCATGTTTCCCGTCTTCGCCCTCATCGGCGCGGGCTTCGCCTACGGCCGCCGGCGGAAGGTGGACGTCAAGTTCACCGCCGAGATCATCATCTTCCTCCTCGCGCCCGCGCTCATGTTCGATTCCCTCGCGCGCCAGCACATCGCGGCGGGGGATTTCCTCCGGGCGGTGGGGCTCTCGCTCGCCATCCAGATCATCCCGGGCGCCGCCGCCCTGGCGATCCGCCGGGCGGCGGGCATCCGGCCCCGCGCCTTCGTGCCCTCGGTGATGATCATGAACACCGTGACGCTCCCCTACCCGCTGGCCCTCCTCGCCTTCGGGGAGGAGGGCCTGGCCCAGGTGGTGCTCCTCTCCATCCCCAACGTGTTCCTGGTCTTCACCCTGGGGATCACGCTCCACGGGGGGCGCTCCCAGGCCTCCGAGCCCCTGCGGATGCCCGCCCTCTACACCTCGGCGGCGGGGATCCTCGTCTCCCTGCTCGCCCTGCCGGTGCCGGCCTTTCTCCTCGGCTTCACCCACCTGGCGGGCCGGGGGATGTTCCCGCTGGAGCTGTTCTCCCTGGGCTACCGGCTGCGCTCGATCCGGATCTCGGACATCCGGCTGAGCCTCCTCACCGCGGGCCTGCGGTTCGCGCTGGGCTTCGCCACGGCCTGGGCGCTCTCCCGCGCCTTCGCGCTGGAGGGAATCGCCCGGGCGGCGCTCTTCCTCGTCTCCACGAGCCCGCCGGCCGTGCTCAACTATGTGTTCTCGGAGCGCTACGGGGACGAAGGGCCGCTCACGGCCTCGATCGTCTTCACCGGCACGGCGCTCAGCATGATCACGACGCCGCTGGTGCTTCTCTACCTCACGCTGACCTGGGGGGGCTCACCTCTCCGCCTTCCCCCGCAGCCAGAGCCGGATGGGCTCGGCGAAATACCCGCAGAGCAGGACC
>JACPCT010000454.1:0-625 GCA_016184445.1 Candidatus Tectimicrobiota bacterium
ACGGGGGGCCGCCCCTACGAAAACCGCGGCGTTTCCCCCCTACGCCTTCAGGTGGCTCGCCACCTCGTCCACGAAGCGGGCCGTGAGCGCCTTCATCTCGTCGGGCCTGAGGTTGCTCACGGGGTGGGGGAGCTGGACGTAGGGGTGCCCCGCCATGCCCTTGCCCTTGAACTGGAAGTCCGCCGCGTTCTTGAAGGCCTCGGTGATGATGGTGGTGGCGGGGATGCCCCTTTTCTCGAACTCGACGGTGTCGTGCACACTGCACAACGTGCAGGAGCCTCACCCCCCCAGGGCGGCGATGGCCACGTCCACCTCCTGGGCCATCTCCGCGATCATCTCGTCCGGGGCCGGCTTGGAGTAGTGCTCCTTGCGGCGCACCACGACCTTCGAGACGTCGTAGCGCTCGCGGAGGAGGTCGCCGAGGGTCTGGAGGATGACGTCGGCCTGCTCCTTGGTGTTGTCGAGGAGGCCGACCACCTTGCCGGAGAGGGCCGGGGGACGGGGGGCCGGGGGCACCGCCTTCTTGCTCCCCCCTGCCGAGGGGTCCACGAAGCCCAGGTTCTCTGCCATGCGCGACTCCTTCTCCATCGGGAAAGTGCGGACGCCCGCCATCTTATCGCCCCCC
>JACPCT010000454.1:664-2615 GCA_016184445.1 Candidatus Tectimicrobiota bacterium
CGGAGGAACGCATGAGCGACTTCGCCATCGTCGGCAAGCCCAACCCCCGCTTCGACGCCGTCCCCAAGGCGGACGGCTCGCTGCCCTACGGGGAGGACCAGGTCCCCGCCAACGCCCTGCACTGCGGGCTCCTCTACAGCCCGGTGCCCTGCGGCAGGCTCAAGCGGCTCGACGCCTCGGCCGCCCTGCGCGTCCCCGGGGTAGCGGCCGTCCTGACGGCCAAGGACGTCCCGGGCAAGAACGAGCACTACGGCTCGGGCTACCCGCCCCACCCCTCCCACCCCATCTTCGTCAAGGAGGAGATCCGCTACACCGGGGACGTCCTGGCCCTGGTGGGGGCCGAGACGCGCGAGGCGCTCGACGCCGCCATCGCGGCCATCCGGGTCGAGATCGAGGCCGCCGAGGGGGTGTGGACCACCCGCCACGCCGAGCCCGGCGCCGAGAAGCGAAAGGTGTGCGACTTCGAGGTGAAGCGGGGAGACGCCGAGGCGGCCCTCGCCCGGGCCGACGTGGTCGTCGAGCGCACCTACCGCACCCAGCTCGCCGAGCACGCCTTCCTCGAGCCGGCGTCCGGAACCTCCTGGCTGGACGCGGACGGGGTGGTCACCATCCGGGTGGGCACCCAGCTCATCGAGAACTACCGCGCGGTGGCGGCGGTGCTGGGGGTGCCCCACAGCAAGGTGCGGGTGCAGGGCACCTTCGTGGGCGGGGGCTTCGGGGCCAAGGGCGTGATGACGGTGGAGCCCTACCTCGCCCTCCTGACCTGGAAGACCAAGCGCCCCGCCGTCATGGTCATCAACCGGGAGCACGGCATCCGCTCCACCATGAAGAAGCACCCCTTCGAGATGCGCTACCGCACGGGCGTCAGCCGCGGCGGGAAGATCGTCGGGGTGGACGCCGACATCGTGGGGGACGCCGGGGCCTACCCCCACAAGACCAACCTCTTCCTCCTGGGCGCCATGTGCATCGCCGCGGGGCCCTACGAGATCGAGAACGTCCGCGTGCGCGCCCACGGCTACCTCACGAACAACCCCATCACCAACGCCATGCGGGGGGTGGGCTCGAACCAGGTCTGCTTCGCCTACGAGAGCCAGCTCGAGCTGGCCGCCCAGGCCCTCGGGATGGACGCGATGGAGCTCAGGCGCCGCAACTTCATCCAGAAGGGGGGCAGGCTCCCCACCGGCCAGCCCGTCCCCCACACCCCCAACCTCGAGGGCTGCCTGGAGGAGGTCCTGAAGGCCCTCGGGCCCAGGCCTCCGGCCCGGCCCGGGAAGCGGGCGGGCCGGGGGGTCGCCGCCAACATCACCGGCTACGGCCGGCCCTTCGACAGCGCCGAGGCCGCCGTCCAGATGGAGAACGACGGGAGCGCCGTGGTGCGCGTGAGCGCCCCCGACATCGGGGCGGGCCAGGGGGCCACCCTCCTCTCGGTCGCCGCCGAGGAGCTGGGCCTGGGGCTCGGCCAAGTGGCCATCCACCTCTCCGACTCGGCCACGACGCCGCTCTCGGGCATCACGGCGGGGAGCCGCCAGACCCTGATGGCCGGGAACTCGGTGCGCGCGGCGGCCGGGAAGATCCGCGAGGGCCTCCTCAAGGGCGCGGGGGCGCTCCTGGAAGCCGCGGCCGAGGACGTGCGCCTGGGCGGGGGGGAGGCCTGGGTGGCCTCCGCCCCCGAGCGCCGGGTGAAGATGAACCTCGTCGTGGCCAAGGCCAAGGAGCTCAAGCAGACCCTCCACTGCACCCAGGGCCTGAACCTCCCCCCCCACGCCTACGAGAACCCCCAGAGCTACATGGGGGGCCTCGGCGGCTGGTCGGACTACACCTTCGGCGTCCACGCCACCGACGTGGAGGTGGACGCCGAGACCGGCGAGGTGCAGGTGCTCCGCCACGTGGCCTGCCACGACGTGGGCCGGGCCCTCAACCCCGTCAGCGTCGAGGGCCAGTTCGAGGGCGG
>JACPCT010000455.1 GCA_016184445.1 Candidatus Tectimicrobiota bacterium
AGGAGACGAGACCCATGTCGAAGAGAACTTTCGTGAAGAAGCGCGAGTAGAGGAGGTGCATGACGGCGTGCTCGGCCCCCCCGATGTACTGGGAGACGGGGAGCCAGTGGTTGACGTGGCCGGAGTCGAAGACGGCGCGCTCGGCCCTCGGGGAGACGAAGCGGAGGTAGTACCAGGAGGAGTCCACGAAGGTGTCCATGGTGTCCGTCTCGCGGCGGGCGGGCCTGCCCGTGCGGGGGGAGACGGCGTTCACGAAGGCGGGCACCTTGGCGAGGGGGTTCCCGCCCCGGCCGGTGAACTCGACGTCGCGGGGGTGCACGACGGGAAGCTGGGCGTCCGGCACGGGGGTGACCGAGCCATCCTCCTCATACAGGACGGGGATGGGCACCCCCCAGTAGCGCTGGCGGGAGATGAGCCAGTCCCTGAGGCGCCAGTTGATGGTGCGGGCGCCGAAGCCCCGCTCGGCGAAGTAGGCGATCATCCTGGGGTAGGCCTCGCGGCTGGGCTGGCCGTCGAAGGGCCCGGAGGACTCCATCACCCCGTCCCCGGCGTAGGCCTCCGTCATCGCCTCCCCGCGCAGGCCGCCCTGGGGGTGCTGGATGACCACCTTGACCGGGAGGCCGTACTTGCGGGCGAAGAGGAAGTCGCGCTGGTCGTGGGCGGGCACCCCCATGACGATGCCGGTGCCGTAGTCCATCAAGGCGTAGTCGGCGACGAGGAGGGGCACGCGGTCCCCGTTCGCGGGGTTGAGGATGAAGTGGCCGGTCTGGACGCCCGTCTTCTCCTTCTCCTCGCTCATGCGCTCGGCCTGGGTCTGGGCGCGCATCTCCTCCACGGCCCTGCGGATGGCCCCGGCCCGGGGGTTGCCCTCCAGCAGGCGCTCGATCAAGGGGTGCTCGGGCGCGCACACCATGAAGGTGACACCGTAGACGGTGTCGGGCCGGGTGGTGAAGACGGAGAGGGTCTCCCCCGTGGCCTCGAGCCTGAAGTCGATGCGGGCGCCCTCGCTGCGGCCGAGCCAGTTGCGCTGCTGCTGCTTCACGTGGTCGGGCCAGCCGGGGAGGGCGTCCAAATCGTCCAGCAGGCGCTGGGCGTAGTCGGTGATCTTGAGGAACCACTGGCTCAGCCAGCGTTTCTCCACCTTGGCCCCGCTGCGCCAGGCGACCCCGTCGTGGATCTGCTCGTTGGCGAGCACGGTCTCGTCCACCGGGTCCCAGTTGACGAGGGCCTCCTTCTTGTAGGCCAGGCCCCGGTCGAGCATGCGGAGGAAGATCCACTGGGTCCAGCGGTAGTAGCCGGGGTGGGCGGTGGAGAGCTCGCGCCGCCAGTCGTAGGCGAGGCCCGCCAGGCGGAGCTGGCGGCGCATGTTGTCGATGTTGCGCTGGGTCCAGCCGGCCGGGTGGACCCCCGCTTGGATGGCCGCGTTCTCGGCCGGGAGGCCCAGCGCGTCCCAGCCCATCGGGTGCAAGACCTCGAAGCCGCGCATCCGGCGGTAGCGGCTGATGGCGTCCCCCATGGTGTAGTTGCAGGCGTGCCCCATGTGCAGGTCGCCCGAGGGATAGGGGAACATCATGAGGCAGTAGTAGGTGGGCTTCGGGCCGGGGTCGTCGGGGGCCTGGAAGATGCCCTCCCGCTCCCAGCGCTCCTGCCACTTGGCCTCGTAGGAGGCGGGGTTGTATTCACCGAGCATGGGGGCTCCTCATCCGGCGCCCAGGGCGCGCGCAGCCGAAAATCTTGGGCCGGGGCGGAGCGGGCGTCAAGGCGCCAGGGGGGCCTGTTCGCCCGGGGACCCAGGGGAGAAGGAGGGCCCCTCGCCCGGCGGGGAGGCCTCGGCCCTGAGCCGGGCGAGCAACCGGGGGGGGATGCGGCCGGGACGCCCCCGGGCGTCGGCGCGGGCGTGGAGGGTATAGGCCTCGGCGAGGAGGCGCCCCTCCTGCTCCGCGCGGTAGCCGTGACGCGCACCAGCCCGTCGTAGCGGGCCCCCTCGCGGTAGCGGCAGGCGGCTTCCACGACGGGGAAGAAGACGCCCTGCCCCTCGAGCTCCCCGTAGGGGAAGCCCAGCGCCCGGAAGTACTCCGTCCGCAGGTGCTCGAACCAGACGAAGTAGGCCGCGTGGTGGACCACCCCCATCTGGTCGGTCTCGGCGTAGCGGACGCGGAACTCGGCGCTGTGGGGCACGGCCCCCTCCCGGCGGCGCGGCTAGGTGAGCGAGAGGAAGTAGCGGGCGATGTTGAAATACACGAGAACCGAGATGAGGTCCATGCTCGTGGTGATGAAGGGCCCGGTCATGAGGGCGGGGTCGAAGCGCAGGTGGTGGAGGGCCAGGGGCAGCAGCGAGGACAGGGTGGCCGAGGTGACGATGGAGATGCTGATGGCCAGCCCGGCGATGAGGCCGAGCCACGCCACCCCGGGGAACTGCCACCGGGCGATCAGGTACAGGAGGAGCCCGAAGGCGGCGCCCAGCATGACCCCCACCAGCACCTGCCGGCCCACCACCTGGAACCAGGCCTTGGCGGTCACCTTCCCGGTGGCCAGCCCCCGCACCATGATGGCCACGCCCTGGGCGCCCACGTTTCCCGCCGTGCCGTTGATGACGGGGATGAAGGCGGCCAGGGCGACCGCCTTGCTCAGCTCGTGGGAGAACTGGGAGATGAAGTAGGCGGCGACGAGGCTCCCCAGCCAGCTGATGGCGAGCCAGGGCAGCCGCACCCAGGCGAGCCGGACGGCGGAGAGGGAGGTGATCTCCTCGGTGTAGTGCGTGCCCGCCATCTTGAGGATGTCCTCGGTGGCTTCGTCCCGCAGGACGTCCAGCACGTCGTCCACCGTCACGATGCCCACCAGCACGCCCGCGTCGTCCACCACCGGGATGGCGAGGATGTTGTAGCGCGAGATGAGCTGAGCCACGTGCTCCTGGTCGGCGTTCACGTTCACGCGCCAGGCGTTCGGGGTCATCACCTCGGAGAGGCGCTTGGCCGGAGAGGCGAGGAGGAGCTGGCGCAGGCTGATGACGCCCCGGAGGTTCCGGTTCTCGTCCACGACGTAAACGTAGAAGACGTATTCCGCCTCGCTCGCCTTGCGGACATCGGCGATGGCCTCCTCCACCGTGGCGCCCTCCGGGATGGCGACGTAGGCGTCCGTCATGATGCTCCCCGCCGTGTCCGGCGGGTAGGACATCATGCCCTCGAGGACAGCCGTATCCCGGGCGCCCAGGAGAAGCATGACCTCGGAGGCCCGCCCCTCCGGGAGCATCTCGAGGAGATAGCGGCCGTCGTCGGTGTTGAGCTCGCTGAGGAGGGCCACGATCTCCTCGTTCGGGATGGGTTCCAGCAGCTCCCGGACGATGTGGGG
>JACPCT010000456.1 GCA_016184445.1 Candidatus Tectimicrobiota bacterium
CCCCACTTCGATGACGTCCAGGGTGCCGTCCTTGTCCAGGTCCCAGAGGCCAAAGCCGAGAATGGTGAGCTTGGGCGGCAAGAGATAGGGGGCGGCCGCAACGAGGCGGTTGCCCGACCACCGGTAGCGCTGGATGGGGCCGGCGAAGGGCCCTTCCAGCCCCTGGGCCTGGCCCAGGACCAAGAAGGCGTCCGCGTCGGGGATCTTGGCGCCCCGCTCGGGACGGCGTATGCGGAGGAGGCGGAAAAACACGCTCTCGCTGTCCGTCAGCTTGACGAACTCCTTGCCCCGCATCTCCAGGACCAGCGAGAAGAGGCCGCCGAAGCGGTAGTTGGCGATGTAGATCTCCGCCTTCCCGTTGCCGTTCATGTCGGCCACGTCCACCCAGCGGTAGTCGTTCGCGCGCCCATCGCTGAAGCGCGCCACCTCGCGCATCCGGTTCTCCGCGAACTGGAAGACCAGGACCTCGGTGCGCGTGATGATGACCACCTCGTTCTTCCCGTCGCCGTCGAGGTCCCCCACCGCCACGCCGCGGAACTGATGGCCGTCGAAGGTGAAGTTGGTCACCCGGCCCTGGGCGCCCGGCATCCCCTCGCGGTTCAGGATGAAGCTCGGGTTCGAGGCCAGGCCGACCGCGGAGGCCGCCGGCCCTCCCCGGCGCAGGGCCTGCTCGCGCGGGGCCCGCTGCTCAAAGGGCAACTCGTCCGCGATGGCCACCGCCTGGAATATCTCCTGCTGGGTGGTGAGCGAAAGGAGGCGGCTGGTGATGACCTTCTTGCCCCGGACGTCGCGGACGCTGCTCTCAACCGCCAGGTCGGAGCGGACCTGGTTGCGGAGCTTGATGGCGTTGTCCCCCTTCAGGACCTCGCCGGCGGCGAGGCCGTTCTCCAGCATCCACACCTGAAGCTGATCGACGTCATAGACGTCGAAGCGCCCCTGCGCGAGGAGAAGGCGGGCCAGCTCCCGCGTCAGGACGTCCATCCCGAGGGATTCCTTCGTCTGGTTGATGAAGGGGAGGACGGCCAGGCGGATCTTGGCCGAGGAGAGGCGCACGATATCGTTCACCCGGGGAACCAGATCCCTGCCGGGTGTGAGGCGCACCATCCGGGCGACCGAGAAGCGCGGCTGCACCTCCACCACCTCGGCCTCTCCGACCTCCTCCTCCAGCGTGCCCAGGACGGCCCCGGTGACCGGATGGCGGAAGGGAGCGCCCTTGCGGAGCACGACGAGCTTGACCCCCTTGGTGGCCTTCTCGTTCTCGCCGATGCTCAGGTAGAGGTCGCCGCCCCTGACGGCGACCACCTGACCCTCCAGGTGGGGATACCGTTGATGGAGCTTATCGCTGAGGGATTGCAGCGCCCGCGCGTGGTCCATCCCCTGGGCGCCGGCCCAGTGAGCCGCCGCCAGGAGGGCAAGCGCAATGAAGCCGGAAACCCACCGAAGAACTTTTCGCGTCATGTTCGCCGTTGTCTCCTGAATGGCCGGGGTGAGGCCTTGCCACTCCATCCGTCCGGCTCTTGCCCGGCTATACTTTCACCTTGAGAACCACATGGGTCCCCGCCAAGCGGTCCCCGAGTCCGCGGCTCTTCTTGTCGAAGAGGACAAGCAGATATCCCAGTCCCAGGGGCAAGCTGGCCACCAGCCCGCCGAAGTAACGCAGAACGGCCTGCATGTATTCTACCGGCTTAAGAGGCCCATGCTCCTCTGGCCCGGGGTGCAGCCGAACATCCCGACAAAGTACACCGAATAGAAAATGGAGAGCAGGAAGAGCACCGCCAGGTTGAGGACCCCGAGCAGGATGAGCGCCTCCATGTTGGAGGTGACCGGCCCTGCCACCTTGCTGACGATCCCAATGGAAATCCACGAGAAGAACCCCTGCAGGACGGCCAGGACGCCGAAATCCACCGCCCCCGCGACGAAACGGGAGGCGAGCGGAACTCCGATGACCTCGGCCTGCTCCTCCTTCTCCGGCTCCTCGGGCGGCGCGCCCGCATCGTCGAGAAAATCCTCTCCTCCCGCCTTCGGTTCCGCCTCCGCGACCGCGGCGGCGGCCACGGGGGCTTCCTCCGGGACATAGGCCTCAATCTCGTCGGAGTCCTCCTCCACCCCGAAACCCCCGCCGCCGCGGGGGCGAGGCGCAGCCTCCTCCTCAGCGGGTGGCGCTGCCCCTCCCTCGGCCAGTGCCGCGCCGGAAGGCGCCGGCGCGGCCTCCGCCTCGTCGAGGAAGCCGGCGAGATCTTCTTTCGAGAGCCCCTCCTCGGCACCGGGAAGAGGGCCCGCCGGAGCCGCCGCCGCTCCCGCCCGGGGGGCGGGGGCGTCCCCCGTCTCGTTCAGGGCGTCGGACCACATCCTCTCCAGATCCCCTTCGCCGAATTCCCCGGCGGCGGCGGCCGCCTGGGGCCGGGCCTGGGGCTCCTGCTCCTCTCGCTGGGCCCTGGCGGCGGCTTCCTGCTCGGCGAAGGCCTCGCTCCACATGTCCGAGAGGCTGTCATCCCCCGCTCCGGCGGAGGCCCCGACGGGAGGAGTCACTTCCTTCTTCCCCGGGGCGGGGGCACCCTCTTTCTCGCCGAGGGCGCCGGCCCACGCGCTGGAGGGGTCATCCCCCTCTCCCTCGTCGGCGGGACGCGGCGCGCCGGCCTCCTCGGCGTCTTCGTCCAGAAGGCCTTTGGATGCGGCGGAGGGAGGCGCGGCCTGCTCCTCGGTGAAAGCATCGGCCCACAGGCTGGAGACGTCGTCCTCTCCCTCGTCCTTGCCCGCCGCCTTTCCCTGCGCAGAAGGCACCGGGGCCGGGACAGCGGCCGAAACCTCCTTCCCGGCCTCCGTCTCCTCCAGCAGAAGGTCCTCCGTGGACTCTTCCCGGGGCGCTCCGGCGCGCGGGGGCTCCCTGGGGGGAGCGGCCGGGGCCGCCTCATCGGCTTCGTCGAGCAGGGACAGGAGGTCCTCGTCCTCCGGCGAGGCGGCGGGGGCCGTCCGCGCTCCCGCGGCGGCGGTGGGGCTCTCCTCCCTGACGTCAAGAGCGAGGAACTGGTCGAGTTCCTTGTCCTCCTCCCCGGCGGCGCCCTTGACCTCCACCGGGGCCGCCCGGGACGGGGCGGGCGACGGCGTCTCAGCGGCCTCGAAGGACAAAAGATCCTCCTCGCTGACCACATCGGGCGAAATGGCCGCTCCGCCGCCAGGAGGCGCAGCGGCCTCCTTCGCCGCGGGCGCCTTTTCCAGGTCCAAGGATTCATCCAGGTCCAAGGAAGCGAGGAGATCGTCCCCTTCCTCCGGAGCAGCCGGCGCGGGAGCCGGGGCCTTGGGCCGCTCCTGCCGCCGCGGGTGGGGCCGCCCGGCGCCGGGCGCGCGCGCGGCCGGGGGCTCCTCCTCCGGAAGGGCGAACTCCTCCAGCCCCTCCATCCCCTCGGTCAACTCATCGAGGGAGGGGGTGCCGGCCGCGGCCGCCTCCGCCGGTTCCTCCGCTT
>JACPCT010000270.1 GCA_016184445.1 Candidatus Tectimicrobiota bacterium
GGCCCCAGGACGAGCCCCAGCAGGAGCGGGGGCCGGGGCCAGTCCAGCTTCACCATGGCCCAGCCGATCACCCCGAAGAGCAGCATGACGATCATGTCCTCGGGGGCGTTCTTCTCGGCGAAGGCGCCCAGGTAGATGAGGAACAGGATGAAGGGGATGAGGAGGCTCCCGCGGACGAAGGTGATCCTCGCCAGCTGGTTCAGGAACAGGAAGCAGACCGCCACCGTGATGAGGTTCGACACCACGATGATCCAGACCATGGAGAAGGTGAGGCTCAGGTGGCCCCCGTCCGCCTCGGGGAGCAGCATGGGGGGGCCGGGGACCAGGCCCTGGATGAGGAAGGCGCCGAGGAGGATGGCGGTGCTCAGGCTGCCGGGAACCCCGAACGCGACGGTGGGCACCAAGGCCCCTCCCAGGGTGGCGTTGTTGGCCGCCCCGGGGCCGAGCACCCCCTCGATGGCCCCCTTGCCCATCCGGTCCCTGTCGGCCACGCTCTGCGCCGCGTGGGCGTAGGCCGCCCACTGGGACACGGCGCCGCCCATCCCGGGGATGATCCCGATGTAGGTGCCGATCGCGCTGCAGCGGATGACGAGCCACCCGTGCCGGAAGGTGTCCTTCACTCCCTCCATCACCCCGCCCAGCCTGCCCACGTCGCGCTGGGCGATGCTCGTCCCCCGGACGGCGAGGTCGATGGTCTCCGGGACGGCGAACAGCCCCAGCGTGACGGGGAGCAGGCCGACCCCGTCCCAGAGGAAGAGCTGCTCGAAGGTGTAGCGCTCGATCGAGGCGGTGGCCTCCAGCCCCACCATGGCGAGCAGGAACCCGAAGCAGCCGGAGATGAGCCCCTTGAGAGGCGTCCGGCCCGAGAGGGAGGCGATCATGGTGGTGCCCAGGAGGGCGAACATGAACAGCTCGGGGGAGCCCACGGAAAGGACGAGGGGCTGGACGATCGGGACGGCGAGCGCCAGGGCGAAGGCGCCGAAGACGGCCCCGATCAGGGAGCTCATCAGCGCCGCCCCGAGCGCCCGGCCCGCCTCGCCCTTCTTGGCCATGGGGTGGCCGTCCACGACGGTCGCCGAGGCGGTGCCCTCGCCGGGCACCCCGAACAGGATGGAGGTGATGTCCCCGGTGGTGGCCGTGACCGACACCATCCCGAGGAGGAAGGAGAACGCCTCGACGGGCGTCATCCGGAAGATGAAGGGGAGCATCAGGGCGAGGGTGGTCGGGCCGCCCAGGCCGGGGAGAATCCCCACGGCGAAGCCGACGGCGACCCCCACCAGCATCAGGCCGAACGCCGGCCAGGTGAAGACCTGGGTGAAGCCGGCCGCCGACGCCTGCAGGATTTCGGTCATCGCCGGGACGCTCCGCCGGCCTCAAAAGGAGGCGGCGCCCCGCTCCCGGGGCGCCGCCCGAGCAATGAACTCATGGGTCTCGCCCTATTTCGCCCCGGAGAAGACCTTCTTGAGCTTGGCCGCGACCTCCGGCTTCATCGAGAGAAGCGAGTCGAAGTTCTCCATCACCTGCTTGGCCGTCAAGGGGTCGGTGTCGATCTTCGCCTTTTCCGCCTCGGAGAGGAAGTCCTTGTCCTTGGTCGCCTGGAGGAAGGCCTTGCGGAGAGTCTCCACCCGATCCTTGGGCGTCTTGGGGGGGAATGTGAAGTAGCGGTTCACCATGCCGGGGGCCGCGATGCCCAGCCGCAGGAGCTGCCGCGCCTCGTCCGTCTTCGCCAGGTCCAGCGCGAGGGGCGCGTCCGGGAGGTCGGGCAGCTTCGTCAGGTGGGTCTGGAGGACGGCGACGATGTCCCCGGTCTTCAGCTTCGCCGCCCAGGTGGCCTTGATGGAGTCCCAGGCGAAGCACGTGCCGTCCACCTCCCCGCCCTCCACCGCCAGGCGGATCTTCGAGGTCCCCCCGTATCCCGGGACGTGCTGGAGGGGCAGCCCCAGCGCGGCGTGCAGGACCAGCGGGACATCGTGGGCGCTCGCGCCCGGGCTCGTCCCGCCGACCTTGACCGGCCGAGGGGAGGACCGCCACTTCGCCAGGCTCGTGATCCCGCTCTTCCTCGAGAAGACGCACACGGTCTTGTACGGCGCGGGGGAGCCGATGACTTCAAAGCGGCGCACGTCGAACTGCACCCCCTTGCGGCCGAGCAGCTGCCCCATCACCGTGGCGCCGCTCACCATCCCGACGGTCAGGCCGTCCGGCTTGGCCACCCTGGCGATGTGGTTGGCGGCCTTGAGGCTGCCCGCGCCCGGCATGTTCTCCACCACGATGGCCGGCTTGCCGGGGATGTGCTTGCTCAGGTGGCGGGCCAGGGTGCGGGCTTGAACGTCGAACCCGCCCCCGGCGGTGAAGCCGACCACCATCCGGATGACCTTGCCTTCGTAAAAATCCGCCGCATGGGCGGGGCCGCCCGCGGACCAGGCGAGAGCAAGCCCCAGCGCGAACGTCCCGATCCGCCGCCCCCAACCGCTCTGCCTCATGGCTCTCTCCTCCGTTTCGAGGGCCAACCCAGGGGCGGGAGGCCCGGCGGGCCGCCCCGCCGGCCTCACTTCTCCTCTTCCCCGAAGGGAAGCTCCGTTCCGAGACCCTTCTCGAGCGCCGCCCTGTGGACCCACTTCCCCACCGCGGCGTCGAGGACGCCCATCCCCGGCGACTCGTAGAGGATGATCTCCTCGCCGCTCAGGCGCCCTGGCTTCTTCCCGGCGACCACGTCGCAGAACTCGGCCGCGACGTCCTCCCGGCGGAACTTGCCGCTCGCGAGCAGGGCGGGAAAGGGCTTGCGCGGGGGCGAGTCGCCGAGAACCTGGTCGCTCCCGGAGAGGAACACCCGGGAGCGGAGCACCGTCCGCTCGTCGAACTCGCCCGGCGCCACCGACATGAAAAGGACGCCCGGCTCGAGCCAGTCTCCCTCGAAGACGACGGTGTTCCCCGTGGTCGAGGTGATCATGATGTCGGCGCCCCGGACGGCTTCCCGGCCCGACGCGGCCGGGAGGACCTCGATCCCAAGGGCCTCCTCCATCTCCTCGCAGAACTTGCGCACGTTTTCGGGGTCGCGGCTGTACGCCTTGATCCGCTGGATGCCGCGCACCGCGCAGGCGGCCTGCACCTGGCCGCGGGCGTACCGGCCCGACCCGATGATCCCGATCTGCCGGGAATCGGGCCGGGAGAGGTATTTCACGGCGACCCCGTAGGGGGAGGCCGTCCGGATGGCGTGGAGAAAGTAGTCCGAGATGATCGCCACCATGGCCATGTCGCTCCAGTCGAAGAGGCAGATGACCTCGGAGCGGTTCGTCCCCCTGTAGCCGGAGTAGACGCGGACGGCGGCCGCCCCCATGCCCGGCACCATCCCGGGAAGGATGCGGATGTTGTGCCAGAGGTGGCCGGGATACCGGGGGTGCTCCATGGTGTAGCGCTTGAGGTGGTGGGTGGTCCCCGCGGCCTGCTGCCGGAGCACCTCCTCGATGAGCTCGACGGCCTCCTTGTAGGCGGGGCGCCCCTCCAAGGCCAGGCGAACGTCACGCTCCGTCAAGAACAACATCGCGGTCTCCCGAGAAAGAACGAGGCGCTCGCTTGGGGGAAATCTTCCATTCGCCGTTCGTGGAACCGCTGGCGGGGGCTCCTGCCGTCCCTTCCCGCGCGGAAGGTCCCGCGCCCCTCCCGCCGGGAAGGAGGCGCTATCCCTTCTTCCGGGCCGGCGGGGACGCCGCGAACTGCGAGCCCGCGAGACAGTGCTTCCCCACGGCGTCCTGCCAGATCTCGCCGCGGACATGAAGCTCGCCCATCGCGCGCGTCACGGCCTGAAACCCCTCCTCCGCGAAGCGCTCCGCCACCTGGGCGAAATAGAGGGGTTCCTTCTCGAGGGCGGCGCGGATGCGCCCCGCCAGGGCCCCGATCTCGGCCTCCGGCTTCCCGCCGGGCGGGGCAGGAGCCCCACCCGGCGCCTCCGCGCCGTTCAGGTAGTCCTCCAGCCTCACTTGGTCGGAGTAGGCGTAGGTGATCCGGTGGTAGCGCTCGCGGGGCACGTCGACGGGGATGGTCGCGTCGATCCCGCACTTGGCCGTGGTGGGGATCCAGCCGGGGGTGGGGGGCAGGCTCGGGTCGAGCGGCTTCGAGCGCGCGTTCGAGATGACGACGAGGTCCCGGTCGGCCTGCACGCGCGTGGCGATCGCCCATTCCACGTCCATCGGGTCGAACACGTCGATGTCGTCGTCCACGACCACCACGTGCTTCATGTCCCCGACGGAGAGCGCCGCCATGAGGGCGTTCTTCCCGTCCCCGGGCTGCCCCTTGATGGCGATGACGGCGTGCCAGTGGCAGCAGCCGCCGGGCGTGACGTTGATGGCCTTGGCCTGGACCCCGGCCTCCTTGAGCGCCCGCCGGAGCATGGCCTGGAAGCCGTGCTCCTTCAGCCAGATGTTCTCCCAGGGCATGTGGAGCGCGTAGTAGATGGCATCCTCGCGGCGCGAGACCGCCTTCACGCGCACGTAGGGGTTCCAGTGGAGCCCTCCCATGAGGCGGGTGAACTCGCCGAAGCGGCCCTCCGGCTTGGTCCAGCCGGTGGGGAGGATCTCCGCCTCGAGGACGATCTCGGAGTCCGCGATGCAGGGCACGTCCACGGTCTCGCAGGGGGCGAGCCGGACGGCCTCCCCCCGGATCCCGCCCGCGATGCCCATCTCGTCCGTCCCGATGGGGGCCTTGTAGAGGGAGGCGATGAGCTCGACGGGGTGGGTCCCGATGTTGATGGAGATGGGGAGCGGCCGGTTCTCGGCGAGCGCCCGCTCGGCGTACCTCCTCAGGTTGTTCGGGGTGACGATGTCGATGCCCGTGAGGTTCCGTTCCTTCACCTGATACCGGTAGGTGCCCGCGTTCAGGCCGTACTCGGGGTCCTGCGCGAGGGTCACGCCCGCCGTGATCATGGGGCCGCCATCGAACACGGAGCAGACGGGGACGGGCAGGTCAAACAGGTCCACCTCATCCCCTTCCACGAACACCTCGCGCCCGGCGCCCCCCTCGATGCGCGCCGGGGGGATGGGGTGGTCGAGCGCGTGGCGCAGCTTTCCCTCGGTCTCCGAGTAGTCGCAGTTCATGGAGATGGCGATGCGCTTCCGGCTGTTCGTCAGGCCCGAAATCACCGGCATCCCGTAGCCGATCACCTTGTGGAACAGGAGCGCCCTGGGGGACTTGTCCACCAGGGCGGCGATGTGGCGGATGTCCACGGGGCTGTGGATGTCGATGAGTTCGCCTGCGGCGCGCAGGTCATCGAGAAAGCTGCGAAGGTCGGCCGGCATCGATCCAATCTCCCCTCGGGCCGTTTCCGCCGGGCCAGAGGAAAGCCTCTCGCGCGGTGCCCCGGCCCGGATGTGAAACGCGCGGAGTTTGCGGAAATCGACGAAAACCGTACCATTTCTCCTCCCGCGGTTCAAACGCGGCGGGTGAAAAGGAAGACGTGCCCCCTCGGAAGGGGGCCAGGCCGGGCGGAGGCCTGGGGGTGTTGTCATCTCCTCGGTTCTTCGTGTACTTTTGATCCTCTCCCCATAGGGGAAAAGGCAGCAAAATCACCGATTGACCGGGAGAGAGGGCCTCGTTCCCGCCTTCCGGGCGGAAAGCCGCTTTCGCTTCGCGAGACATGCCACCCGCACGGTGAGACCCGCTGGGCAGGCCGGAGGGGATGTTGATCCGGATCGCGCCCGGAAAGCGAGCCCCGCGGGGCCGGGCTTGAGAGGGAGGACCGGTGAGCCAGCCCTATCTGGAGCTCCGGCGGCGCACCCAATCGCGCGACCGGAGCCTCCGCGAGAAGGTGATGTCCTTGGAGGAGGCGTGCCGCTTCGTCCGGGACGGGGATCACGTCGCCCTCGGCGGCTCCACCGCTTCGCGCACCCCCATGGCCATGATCTGGGCCTTGATCCGGGCGGGGAAGAAGGACCTCACCGTCTCCCGGAGCATCGTCTCCACCGAGGGTGACCTCCTTTTCGCTTCGGGGGCGAGCCGGCACATCCTCACGAGCTGGTTCAGCCAGGGGATCGTGTGGGGCGTCTCCCGCGTCATGCGGGGCTTCACCGAGTCGAAGCGGGCGGTCTTCGAGGAGTGGAGCCATCTGTCCATCGGGCTGCGCTACCGGGCCGGGGCGATGGGGGTCCCCTTCCTCCCCATGCGCTCCATGATGGGGTCCGACGTGGCCGCGCGCCTCAAGGACCTCCGGGAGATGGACTGCCCCTTCACGGGGGAGAAGCTGCTCCTCGTCCCCGCGCTGAACCCGGACGTCGCCCTCATCCATGTCCAGCGGTGCGATCCGTACGGGAACGCACAGATCGACGGCCTTCTCTTCATGGACGTGGACATCGCCATGGCCGCCAACCGGGTGATCCTGACCACCGAGCGCATCGTCTCTAACGACCAGATCCGCCGCGCGCCGGACCAGACCAAGATCCCCTTCTTCGCGGTGGAGGCGGTGGTGGAGGCTCCCTACGGGTGCGCGCCCCACGAATGCTTCGGCGCCTACGAGCCGCTCTTCCCCCACATGGACTACTACGCTGAGCTGACCCGCAAGAACCCCGAGGCCGGGGCGAAGGAGTACCTGGACCGCTTCTACTACGGCCCCAAGAGCTGGACCGAGTACCTGAACCTCGTGGGCCTGGAGCCGTTGCTCGACGCCACGCGGAGGGGGAGGAGCATCTATGCCGACTGAGGCCAGGGCCTGCACGGCCTCCGAGCTTCTGTGCGTGATGAGCGCCCGCCTCCTGGAGAACGGGCAGGTGATCTTCGCGGGAGTCGGGATTCCCCTCCTGGCGGCCACCCTGGCCCAGCGCCTCCACGCCCCCGGCCTCACCATCCTCTTCGAGGGGGGGACCATCGGGCCGCACATCGTGCCCGGCCAGCTTCCCCCCACCACCAACGAACAGCGCTGCACCCGCCGGGCGAACATGCTGGTGAGCACCACCGAGGTGCTCCTCCTCCTCCAGCGCGGCTACGTGGACGTGGGCTTCATGGGGGGAGCGCAGATCGACCGGTACGGCAACCTGAACAGCTCCTTCATCGGCCCCGCCGACGACCCCCAAGTGCGGCTGCCCGGCACGGGGGGCGGCAACGACATCGCGAGCCTGGCCAAGATGATCGTCGCCATGCCCCAGGAGAAGCGCCGCTTCGTCGAGCGGGTGGATTTCGTCACCAGTCCCGGTTTCCTCCGGGGGGGCGCGAGCCGCAGGGACGCCGGCCTCATCTCGGGGGGGATGTACAAGGTGGTGACCGACCTGGCCCTGCTGGGCTTCGAGGAGGAGACGGGACGGATGAAGGTGGAGGCCCTCCACCCGGGGGTGACGCCCGCGCAGGTGCAGGCGAACACGGGCTTCGAGCTCCCCGTGGGCCCGGGGGTGGGGTTCACCGAGCCTCCCGCGGCGGAGGAGCTCGCGGCGCTGCGCCGCCTCGACCCGGATCGGGTCTATACGGCCTAGCGGAGGGAGCGATGAGCGTGGAAGCGAAGCGGAAGCTCCTGGCCGAGGTGGATGCCCGGCGCGGCCGGATCATCGAGCTGCTCCAGGCGCTCGTCCGCATCCCCAGCGTGACGGGCGAGGAGGGCGAGATCCAGGGGTTTGTCGCGGAGCGCCTTCGCCGGATGGGGCTCGAAGTGGACGTCTGGGAGCCTGACTGGGAGGCGCTCAAGAAGCATCCCGGGTACGTCCCCGTCACCCGGGGCTACGAGGGCCGCCCGAACGTGGTCGGAGTGATCAAGGGCACGGGCGGGGGGAAGTCCCTCCTCCTGAACGGCCACACCGACACCGTCCCCAACGGCCCCCGCGAGGCCTGGGAGCACGACCCGCTGGGCGCCGAGCTGGTGGACGGCCGGGTGTACGGCCGGGGGGCCTCGGACATGAAGAGCGGGGTCGCCGCCATCATCGCCGCCGCCGAGTGCTTTCTCGCCGCCGGCCTCAGGGCCAAAGGGGATGTCATCCTCGACATCGTCGTGGACGAGGAACTGAGCGGCCACGGCACCCTGGACACCATCCTGCGCGGCTATCGGGCCGACGCGGGCATCTGCTGCGAGACGAGCGGAAACGCCGTGCAGCCCGGCTCCATCGGCCGGATCTGGTTCGAGGTCCGCATCAAGGGCAAGCCCGCCGGCATCCAGCGCCGCTACGAGGGCGTCAACGCCATCGATTTGGGCCCCAGCGCCTTTCCCGACACCTGCCTCCTCAAGGGGAGCATGGCGACCGTGCCGGGGGAGGATCACGCCGCGGCCAAGCGGAGCCTCGTGGACCAGGTCGCCCGCGCGGCCCAGGCGGACCCCTGGATGAAGGACCACCCTCCCGAGGTGCGCTTCGTCGGCTACTACGCCGAGGCGGCCGCCATCGACCGGAACCATCCCATCGTCCAGACCGTGGCCCGGAACTACAAGGAGGTCACCGGCAGGGACCCCGAGATCTCGGGGCGGCAGGGCGCGGCGGACATCCGCTTCCTCAACGGCTTCGGCAAGATCCCGACGGTCATCTTCGGCCCCGGCCCCACCACCCAGATGCACGCCAACAACGAATGGGTGGCGGTGGACGATCTGATTGATGCGGTCAAGACCCTTGCGCTCTCGATCTGCGACTGGTGCGGCGCGGAATAGCGGCGGAGGCGCCTCATGGCGGGCAAGGACGTGAAATACGGGATCGCGATGCGGAACTTCACCGCCTTCCCCCAGCTCCCCGACGCGCGGGAGCTCATCGACTACGGCGTGCGGATGGAGGAGCTGGGCTTCGAGTCGGTGTGGGTGTGGGACCACATCCTCCTCGGCGTGGACCCGCACTTCCCGATCATCGAGTCGCTTTCGCTGCTCACGGCCGTGGCCGCGCGGACGAGCCGGATCAAGCTGGGCACCGGCGTGCTGGTGCTCCCGCTGCGCAACCCGGTGGTGCTGGCGAAGCAGCTCTCCAGCATCGACCTCATCTCGAACGGCCGGCTCATCCTCGGCCTCGCTTCGGGCTGGTACAAGCGCGAGTTCGACGCCGTGGGCGTCCCCTTCGAGAAGCGCGGGAGCATCATGGACCAGAACCTCGAAATCATGACGCGCCTGTGGCAGGAGGACATGGTGAGGGCCGAGTACCCGCCCCACAGCCTGCGCAACTCGGTGATGTTCCCCAAGGCCGTCCAGAAGCCCCGCCCGAAGATCCTCATCGGCGGCTACGTGGATCGGGTGCTCAAGCGCGCGGGCACGAAGGGCGACGGCTGGCTGACGTATTTCTACACGCCCGAGGGCTTCGCGAAGTCGTGGGAGAAGGTCCGGCGCTTCGCCGAGGAGGCGGGCAGGGACCCTTCCGCGCTCGAGAGCACGAACCAGCTCCCCATCATGGTCGGCAGGTCCCGCGCCGAGGTGGAGGGACCCATGAACGAGTGGCTCCGCACCGAATGGGACTACGCCGACTGGAGCGACTCCACCGCCGCGAGCGCGGTCATGGGGACGGTGGACGATTGCGTGGCCCAGCTGCGGGCGCACCTCGCGGCCGGCGTGGACCGGATCATCCTCGTTCCCTACAAGTACGAGATGGCGCAGGTGGAGATCGCGGCGAAGGAGGTTATCCCCCGGCTGAGGGGCTAGCCACCGGGGGGAGGAGGGCGGCATGGGGCTGACGCGGCGGCCGTGGGATTCGTTCCGGCGCTATTCCGAGAGCATGTTCGAGGCGATCGGGGGGACTCCCCTCGTCAAGCTCGGGCGCGCCGCGGCGGGGGTCGCCCCCGAGATATTCGCCAAGATCGAGTGGTACTCCCCCTCGGGCAGCCTCAAGGACCGCATCTACTACAACATGATCTCGAAGGCGGAGGAGCGCGGGAACCTGCGCCCGGGCATGACCATTCTGGAGTGCTCGACGGGCAACGCGGGCATCGCCTGCGCCTTCGTGGCGGCGGTGAAGGGATATCCCTGCATCGTCGTCATGCCCGAGGGGATGAGCGACGAGCGCAAGAAGCTCATGCGCGCCTACGGGGCGGAGCTTGTCTTCACGCCGGGGGGGGAGAGCGACGTTGATCTTTCCCTGCGGAAGCTCGAAGAGATCCGCGCCTCCAACGTGGACGACTACTGGGTGCCGGCCCAGTTCGACAACCTCGACAACAACGAGGCCCATTACCTGACGACCGGACCCGAGATATGGGAACAGCTCGAAGGCCGGGTGGACGCCGTGGTGGCCTCCCAGGGCACGGGGGGCTGGGTGAGCGGGGTGGGGAAGTGCATCCGCGAGCGGAACCCGAAAGCCCTTCTCTTCGCCGTGGAGCCCGAGGAGTGCCCCTTGCTCAGCCGGCGGGGCTGGGGGCCGCACGGAATCGAGGGCATCGGCGACGGGTTCGTGCCCAAGGCGCTCGACCTCTCCCTCCTCAACGGCATTGTGACCACGACGACGGAGGAATCTGTCGAGATGGCCCGCCGGCTGGCCCGGGAGGAGGGCATCTTCTGCGGCATCTCCTCGGGCTGCAACGTGGCCGCCGCCGTCAAGCTGGCCAGGGCCCATCCGGAGCTGGGCCGGGTCGTGACCAACATCAACGACACCGGCCAGCGGTACTTCACGACGGCGCTGTGCGGGGAGGAGAAGCACGTCGAGATCCCCGAGCGCGACCACGGCCTGGACCCTTACAGCGCGGCCGCGCTCTCCAAGTACGCCGCCGACTGGGAGATCATCGGCTGAGGGCTTTGCGGCGGGAGGGCCCCGGGCCCCGATGAGACGCGGGCCGCCGGGGCGCCTTTTCATCGTCTCGGGAGGAAATGCCATGTCGCGGTGGATGACGGGCGCGGTTTCCTGGCTGGCGTGTCTCGGGCTTCTCGCGTCCCC
>JACPCT010000457.1 GCA_016184445.1 Candidatus Tectimicrobiota bacterium
TGACGTTCCCGTCCGGCGCGTTGACGACGAGGATGCCCCTCCGGCTGGCGCTGCCGAGGTCCACGTTGTCCACCCCGATGCCCGCCCGCGCCACCACCTGGTCCGCCGCGCTGATGGCCACATTCTCCTGGGCCTCCGCCGTCGAGGCGCCCAGGTGGGGGGTGCACACGACGTCGTCGCGCCCGATCAGGGGATGGCCCGCCTCCGGGGGCTCCTTGGAATAGACGTCCATGGCCGCCCCAGCCACCTTGCCGGCGTCGAGCGCCGCGGCCAGGGCCGCCTCATCCATGAGCCCGCCCCGGGCGCAGTTGATGATCCGAACGCCCTTTTTCATCCTCGCGATTTCCTCCGAGCCGATGAGGCTCTCGGTCTCGGGGGTTTTGGGGACATGGAGGGTGATGTAGTCCGACTGGGCGAGGACCTCGTCGAAGGAGACCAGCTTCACCCCCCGCTTGGCGGCGGCGTCGGAGGAGATGTAGGGGTCGTAGGCGAGCACGTTCATCCCAATCCCGCGCGCGAGCTGGGCCACGGCCGAGCCGATGCGGCCCAGCCCGACCACCCCCAGCGTCTTCGCGTGGAGCTCGCTCCCCACGAAGCGGTTGCGCTCCCACTTGCCCGACTTCACGGACGAGACGGCGGCCGGGACCTTCCGCGCCAGGGAGAACAGGAGGGCCACGGTGTGCTCGGCCGTGGTGATGACGTTCCCGTCCGGCGCGTTGACGACGAGGATGCCCCTCCGGCTGGCGCTGCCGAGGTCCACGTTGTCCACCCCGATGCCCGCCCGCGCCACCACCTGAGCCGCTCGCCCGCCCCAAGGACGGCGTCGTCCACCTGGGTGGCGCTGCGGACGAGAAGGGCGTCCACCTGGGGCATGGCGCGGAGAAGCTCCTCGCGGGAGATCCCCGGCCGGTTGATCACCTCGAACCCCTGCTCGGCGCGGAGGATCTCCTCCGCCCGCGGGGAGAGCTGGTCGGCGATGAGGACGCGGAAGGTCTCGCTCATCCCAGGAACACCTCCTGCGCGGCGGCCACGCCCGCGCCGCGGTCGACGCGGCGGCCCAGGTCCGCCAGGACGTTCTCCAGGGCGCCCACGGCGGTGAGGACGTCCGACTCGTCCACGTAGCCCAGGTGGCCGATGCGGAAGATCTTGCCCGCAAGCTCTCCCTGCCCCCCGGCGATGGTGACGCCGTAGGCGTCCTGCATCCGGCCGGGGATGGCCTTGCCGTTCACCCCCTCGGGCACCCGCACGGCGGTGACGCTCTCGCTCCGCAGGTCGCGGGGGAAGATCTCCAGACCCAGCGCCTCGACGGCCGCCTGGGTGGCCGCGGCAAGCTTGGCGTGGCGCTTGAAGATCCCCTCGAGCCCCTCCTGCCGCATCATCTCAAGGGCCACCCTGAGGCCCACGATGAGGGAGATGGCCGGGGTCCAGGCCGTCGTGTTCTTGGCCTGGACCTTCCGCTCGATGCGCAGGTCGAAGTAGTAGCGCGGGCCGCGCGACTTCGCCGCGGCGGCCCAGGCCCGCCCGCTCAGCCACAGGGTGGCGAGGCCGGGCGGGAGCATGAGCGCCTTCTGGCTCCCCCCCACCAGCACGTCGATCCCCCACTCGGCGGGGCGGATGTCGTAGACCCCCAGGGCGGTGATGGCGTCCACGGCGAGGAGGGTGTCCGGCGCCTTCTTCTTGAGCAGCCCGCCCAGGGCCTGGACATCGTGCTTGGCGCCGGTCGAGGTCTCGCTCGCCTGGACGAAGACAGCCTTGTGGCGCGAGGGGTCGAGGCGGCTCTCCAGCTCATCCAGCCGCAGGGAGTAGCCGGGCTCCACGCGCAGGACCTCCGCCGCAACCCCATAGGCCCGGCAGATCTCGGTCCACCGCTCGCCGAACTTGCCGCCCTCCACCACCAGCGCCCCCTCCCCCGGGGAGAGCAGGTTGGCCACGGCGGCCTCCATCCCTCCGGTGCCCGAGGAGGCGAGGATGATCACGTCCCCCTTGTCCTGGTGGAGCCACGCCAAGCCCGAGCGCACCTCGGCGAAGAGGGCCTCGAAATCCTTCGTCCGGTGATGCACGAGGGGCCGTGCCATGGCCTCAAGGACCTGGGGAGGAACCGGCGTGGGGCCTGGTGCGAGCAGATGATATTTGCGCATGATTCCCTCTTGCCTCTCTGGCGCGCACTGCGTCCGGGAGAGGGCCTTCTCCCCCGCAATACGGGCGGACCCGGAAGCCGGAGCAACGGCCCCGGACCCGCGGAATTCTCCTTGGGCCGCGCGGCCTTTCCGGAACGAAACAGGACGGAATTTAAGAGATGGCGTGGGATTTCATCCGTTTTTCCACGATGCCGGCGGAGCCCGGCGGGGACGGGTACGCCGAGGCGCGCGGCCGGGGCGGTCAGGCCCTGGGCCATCCTCGGCGGGAAGGGTAAGACCCGGGCGGGATGGGTGTCAACATCGCGGGAGGGGGGACCTCGAATTCCCTTCGCCCTGCCGCGCCGCGGGCGGGGTCCTCCTCCCTCTCCCCCTGAGAGGGGGCGGCGGGGTTTGCGTAGGGGCGGCCCCCTGTGGCCGCCCTCTGACGGGGCGGGTACGGGGGGGCAGGCACGGGGGGCGGACATTGTCCGCCCTGACCCTACTAACCCGGCTCCT
>JACPCT010000271.1 GCA_016184445.1 Candidatus Tectimicrobiota bacterium
TGCCGCTCCAGGGCGTGGAGGATGGGGTAGAGCGTCCCCGGCCCCACGCGGTAGCCGTGCCGGGCGAGCTCCTCCATCAGGGCGGCCCCCCACACGGGGGCTTCATCCGCGTGGAAAAGGATGTGGACCCGGATGAACCCCAGGAACAGCTCGCGCAGCATGGGCACCTGATGTTGATGAGCGATATCGTGTGGCGATATTGAGCCGCGCCCGCGGCCCCGTCAAGGGCCCGGGGCTTCCGCCCGGCCAGGGGGGCCGGGAGCCCCGGGCTCAGGCGCCCCGGGCGGGCCGTCCTCGTCGAGCATCTGGCGGTAGGCCTCGTAGGCGGGCGGGAAGCCGCCGGTGTAGTTCAGCCAGTTGGTGACGGGGTAGCGGGTGGCCCCGGCCTTGTGGGTGGCGTCGAGGCCCTCGAGGATCTCGCCGATGGCCGGGAAGGGGAAGCTGAAGGCCACCTCGTGGTCCTGCACCTGGCCGAAGATGCGGTCCCCCGAGCAGGGGACGATCATCTGGGGCTCCCCGGTGAGGAAGGGGGCGATGGCCAGGTCGGCGCAGTCGATGCGGCCCCGGAACTCGCTCGTGAGGGTGCCGCCGCGCTTCCAGAGCCAGGCCTGGCCCAGGCGCATGATCTGGGCGCCGTTGCCGTAGATGACGACGGTGTGGGGCTCGAAGGCGGCCCGGCCCAGGGGGCAGGCGATGACGCCCACGTGATCCCCCTCGGGCAGCTGCGGCACGCTGGCCTCGCTCAGGCGCCCGGCCTGGAGGCTCTTGGTGTAGAGCTGGATGCAGAGGTTGCCCTCCTCGTAGTGGGGGAGGCGCCGCTCCAGCCCCAGGGCCATGGCCCCGAGGACGCAGCTGCTGTCCTCGCGCCCCAGGGCCGGCGCCCAGGCGAAGCGGCGGGCCATGGAGATGGCCTGGCAGGTGGTGAAGCGGTTGCCCAGGTCGCGGAGGGGGCGCTTGGTGCGGGGGGGCACCTCGTCCCAGCTCTTGAGGAAGCGCACCGCCACCGGGAAGGTGTTGAGCCGGAGGTGGCGGTTGAGGCGCTCCTCGCAGTCGGCCATCCGGGCGGTGTCCATGCGCGCTCCCTGGGCCGGGCGTCCGGGCCGTGTCTCACGGGACCGGCCCCATCATACCACTCTTTCCGGGCCGGGCGGCCTTCCCGGAGGAAGGCGGGTTTACTAATCCCCGGGGCCGGTTTAGGATTCTCGCGGCGGGTCTGGGAGGTCCTGAGGCATTTTCCCGGGTGGGCCTGGCGGTTTCCGCCGCGGCGAGTGCCACCCCCGGCGTTCCGTGCCACAGGAGTGCAAGCCCCCTGCTTCCGGGAGCGCCGCGCGGTGCGCCGGCGGGGGTTTCTTTTGGAGGTGGACCCGATGCGTGTTCTCTCGAGGTGGTTCGCGCTGGCGGCCTGGCTTGCGGCGGCCGCGTGGGGTTTCGCGGGATTGCCTCTGCCGGAGGCCCACGCCGCCCCCGGCGGGGAGCAGGTGCTCCGCGTGCGGGCGGACGACGACCTGATCACCATGGACCCGGCCTACGTCGGCAAGCCCTCCGACCACATGCTGGCCATGAACATCTACAGCGGGCTGGTGCGCCTGAAGGCGGGCACCCTGGAGGCCGAGCCCGACCTCGCCACCCAGTGGGAACTCTCGCCGGACGGGCGGACCTACACCTTCCACCTGCGCCGCGGGGCGAAGTGGCACAAGGGCTACGGCGAGGTCACCGCGAAGGACGTCAGGTTCTCGCTCGAGCGCATCAAGGACCCGAAGACGAAGTCGCGCTTCCGGGGCGTGCTCCAGTCGCTCGAGAAGATTGAGGTGGTGGACGATTATACCATCCGGCTCGTGATCAAGGATCCCTATCCCGCCTTCCTGGTCTCCGTGCTGGCCTTCCGGCCCGGCTGGATCGTGAGCGAGAAGGCGGTCAAGGAGAAGGGCGCCAAGTTCGGCCAGGACCCGATCGGCTCCGGGCCCTTCATGTTCGAGAAGTGGGTGCGCGGGAGCGAGATCGTGCTCGCCCGGAACCCGGACGCCTGGGAGAAGGTGCGCCTCGCGAAGGTCGTCCACAAGGTGATCCGCAAGGACGCCGTGGCCAAGCTGGCCATCGAGCGCGGGGACCTCGACGTGGCCACCCTGCTCGAGGGGGCCTCCATCCAGGAGGTGAAGAAGAACCAGAAGCTGAACATCCTCGCCACGCCCGGCTACGCCACCCACTTCATGCAGTTCAACCTGAGGAGGAAGCCCTTCGACGACGTGCGGGTGCGGCGGGCCTTCCTCCACGCCACGGACAAGGAGGCCATCGCCAAGCACGTCTTCTTCGGCAACGCCACCGCGCGGCACAACCTCCTGAACCCCCACGTCTTCGGCTACGAGAAGCTGGAGCGCAACTTCTACGACCCCGGGAAGGCCAAGAAGCTCCTCGCCGAGGCGGGCCACGCGGGCGGCCTCGACGTGAACGTGAACGTCATGCCGGCCGCCCAGTGGCCCCAGGTGGCCGCCGTCCTTCAGGAGCAGTGGAAGAAGGTGGGCATCCGGGCCAAGATGAACGTGCCCGAGCGGGCCATCTACGACAGCCGCACGCGGGCCGGGCAGTTCGACATCGCCTTCATCCGCATCACCCGGAGCAACGCCGACCAGTACCTCTACGAGTACTTCTTCAGCAAGAGCCAGCCCTACCCCAACTCCTCGGGCTACGCCCGGGCGGACGGCCTCCTCCTCAAGGGGCGCCACACCGTGGACGACGCCCAGCGCAAGGGCTTCATCCAGGCGGCCGCCCGGAAGATCTTCGTGGAAGACGTGGTGGGCTTCGCCATCGTCAACGTGAACTACGTGGTGGCCATGCAGCCCTACGTGAAGGACAACGTGCCCACGTTCCAGGATTCCTTCCCCTGGCGCCAGGTCTGGGTCCAGAAGTAGTCTCTTTCGCCCTCCCCCCGCCGCGCGGCGGGGGGAGGGCGGAGGACGGGCCGTGCGCTACGCCATCCAACGCTTCTGGGCCACGCTGCTGACGCTCGCGGCCGCCTTCGTCATCGTCTTCTTCATCGTTCACCTCGTGCCCGGGGACCCGGCCGCCATCATGCTGTCGGACCTCTCGGCGGACCGGCAGGCGGTCGAGGACCTGCGCCGCGACCTGGGGCTCGACCGGCCCCTTCCCGGGCAGTTCCTCCGCTACCTGAGCCGCGCCGTCACGGGCGACCTGGGCTTCTCCTACCGGAGCCAGCGCCCCGTGATGGGCGAGATCGCGGCCATCTACCACCAGACGCTGCTCCTGGCCTTGGGCGGCATCCTCTTCGCCGTCCTCATCGGGATACCGGCTGGCTTCCTCTCGGCGGCCTACCGCAACAGCTGGCTCGACCGCTTCTGCATGATCGGGGCGCTCTCGGGCATCTCGATGCCGGTGTTCTGGCTCGGCATCCTCCTCATCATCTTCTTCTCGTTCCAGCTGCGCCTGTTCCCGACGATCGGGGTGGGCGACCCCGCCGATCCCCTGGATATGCTCTGGCATCTGGTGCTTCCCGCCCTCTCGCTGGGGCTGCGGGGGGCGGCACTCATCGCCCGGGTGACCCGATCGAGCTTCCTCGAGATCCTGGGCCAGGACTACATCCGCACGGGGCGGATGAAGGGGCTCTCCGAGGCGGTGGTGAAGGGCAAGCACGCCTTCCGCAACGCGCTCCTGCCCATCGTCACCGTGATCGGCCTCGACCTGGGCCAGCTCCTGGGCGGCACCACCGTGACCGAGATCGTTTTCAGCCGGTCGGGCATGGGGACGCTGCTGATCGAGTCCGTGCTCGCGCGCGACTACCCGATGGTGCAGGGGACCATGCTGGTCTACCTGCTGGTGATCATCCTGGTGAACCTGCTGGCCGACCTCGCCTACGGCCTGGTCGACCCGCGCATCCGCTACGGGTGAGGCGATGGCGACGGCGAAGGCGGTCCCGCGGGGCACGGAGGAGGAGGGGGGCGGCGGCCTCGCCGCCCGCGGCGGGGCGCTCCGCCTCCTGCTCCACTCCCCCTCGGCCCTCTTGGGGGTGGCCCTGGTGCTGGCCGTGGTGCTGGCCGCCCTCTTCGCCCCCTGGGTCGCCACCCACGACCCCGCTTCCCAGGTGCTCTCGGATCAGCTCAAGCCCCCGGGCGCAAAGTACCTCCTCGGCACCGATGAGCTCGGGCGGGACATCTACAGCCGCATCGTGTGGGGCGCCCGCATCTCGCTGCGGATGGGCATCCTGGCCGTCTCGATCGGCCTCGCCCTGGGGCTGGTGGTGGGCTTCCTCTCGGGCTTCCTGGGGGGCTGGGCCGACATGCTCCTCATGCGGGTGGTGGACATCCTTCTCTCCTTCCCCCTCTACCTCCTCGCCATCCTGGTGATGGCCATCCTGGGGCCGTCCTTGACCAACGCGATGATCGCGGTGGGGATCGCCACCTTCCCCCACATCGCGCGCCTGGTGCGGGGGGAGACCCTGGCGGTGAAGGAGAGGGAGTTCGTGGAGGCGGCCCGGGGGCTCGGGGCGGGCTACTTCCGCCTGGGGGCGGTGCACATCATCCCCCAGATCATGGGGCCGCTGGTGGTGCTCGCCACCTTCCGCGTCGCGACGGCCATCGTGGTGGAGTCGAGCCTGAGCTTCCTGGGGCTGGGCCCCCCGCCCCCCACCCCCGCCTGGGGGCTCATGATCGCCGAGGGCCAGCAGGTGCTGGAGATCGCCCCCTGGGTCTCGGCCATCCCGGGGGGGGCCATCATGGTGCTCGTGATGGGTTTCAACCTGGCGGGGGACGCCCTCCGGGACGTGCTGGACCCGCGGCTTAGGGGGGAGTCCCAGAAGGGCGCCGGGGAGGGCGCGGAGTAGGCTGGCGGGCCATCATGGCGCGGGCGGGTTCGGGTCATCCGCCGACTGGTGGCGGCCTCGCCGGGATGGGCGGCCGGCACCGCCGAGGCGGCGGCCCGCCTCACCGCGCGGGGCTAGCGGCCCGAAGCGATATCGGCCGCCCGGCGCAGCGCCTCGCACACCCGGTTCCGCTCCCGCACTAGGCGCGTGTAGAGCAGGCGCCCCTCCTGCGAGGCGGCTCCCGCCGCGAGGCAGCGGCCCAGGCGCTGGAGGCCCGGGAAGCGGGCTGCGGGCGAGGCTGGGTCCTGGTCGAAGGGCCCCGTCTCGGTGTAGAGGACGGGGTTGAGGACGTGGCTGATCCGGAGGAGGGTGCGGTTGGCCTCGGGGCCCTTCATCCTGCCCAGCCTCTTCATGAGGCCCTGGGCCGCTCCCCTGAACTCCTTGGCCGCCGCCTCGGCCGGCTTCAGGTCGAACGCGCCCGCGGCCGTCTTCTTCAGGGCGGCGAGCTCGGCCTCGGCCACCCCGGCCGCGGTGCGCGGGTCGAGCGGGGCGACCTCCCGGGCGCAGAGCTCGTGCAGGGCGCCCGCGTAGAGGCGGCAGTGCTCGGCGAGGAGCCTCTTGTCCATCTTGTCGAGGGTGTCGGCGGGGTTGTGCCAGTACTCGGGGAAGCCGCTCTCGGGGTGGTCCTTCTGCAGGTCCGGGGAGCCCTCGGGCAGGACGGGCAGGAAGGAGAAGGAGGGGACGCCCACCCCCCAGAAGGACTGGTCGGCCATCCGGCGGGGGGGGGTGGGCGAGGTCCGCTGGCCGCCGAGCCGCTTCACCACGTCCTGGACCCAGGCCGAGATGTCCGCCGTCGAGAAGGGCCGGTAGATGGTGGCCTGGCGGCAGCCGGGCTGGTCGATGTTCAGGTAGCCCACGC
The DNA here is from genome assembly GCA_016184445.1 of Candidatus Tectimicrobiota bacterium. Lineage (GTDB taxonomy): Bacteria > UBA8248 > UBA8248 > UBA8248 > UBA8248 > 2-12-FULL-69-37. The sequence goes on from JACPCT010000271.1 coordinate 5,730, forward strand.
AGCGCTCGCGCAGCTCCTCGAACATGTGGTCGGCGTACCAGGTCGAGCCCGAGAAGCGGCCGTGCGAGTGGCCGTTGAACCAGATGACGCGCAGCCCGCGCTTGAGCTCCCTGCGGTGGCGGTGGATGAGCCGGGCCAGCTCCATGAGGGTGGTGTCCCCCGCCGCGTTGTCGTTCGCCCCGATCTGCCAGGAGTCGAGGTGGCCGCCGAGGAGGGCGAACTCCTCCGATTTCTTGCCGGGCGCGATGTCGGCCACGGGCATCCGGGTGCGCCGCCAGCGGGTGTCGGCCTGGGCCCGCACGCGGAGCTTGGTCTCGCGCTTGGCCTTCAGGCGGCCGATGAGGCCCTGGCCCTGCTCCCGGGAGAGGGTGACGAGGGGGGTCACGGGGAGGCGGCCCGCCGTCTCGGGGGTGGGGGAGCCCCAGATGGTCGAGATCGGACCTTCGTGGGCGACCCCCAGGTTCACGTACACCTGGGCGATCGCCCCCGCCCGCTCGAAGGAGAAGAAGCGGCTGGGGCTCATCATCCGCTCGGCCACCACGATCCGCCCGGCGATGGACCCCTCGCCGGGCCCCTCCGCCTCGCCCACGTGGACGGCGTCGCCCGTCACCCCCGTCTCGCCCGTCGAGGCGCCGAAAACGGCCGTGATGGCGGGGATGCGCTGGCCGTCCTCGCCCAGGATCTCCAGGGAGGCGGGGCCGGGGATGCTGATGTAGGCGTCGAACTCATGGACCGTCACGGGGATGCCGAGGGCGGACATCTCCCGCTCGATGTAGGCGACGGCCGCGTCCTCGCCCGGGGTGCCCGTGTAGCGCTCCCACTGGCAGAGCGCCTCCATGTGCTTCCAGAGAAGGTCGGCGTTCACTTCGGTGGCGATCGGTGGCATCACGTCCTCACAGGGGAAAATGGCGCGCACGGGATGAGACCCGGGGAAGATGCGGGCTCAGGATAAACGACCGGGATGGGCGTGTACAGCCTTCGGGCTAGGGGCGCGCGCGGCTCAGCTGGTCCCAGGGGATGCGGTCGAGCGCCTCGGCGATGGCTTTTCCCATGGCCAGGCCGGCCGCGCCCGCCAGGATGCGCGTGTCGTCGTGGGCCCCCCGCCCGACGGTTTCCCAGCGGCCCGTCAGCCGCCCCGACGGGTCGGCCGCCTCGACGGTCAGGGCGGCGCTCGCCAGCCAGAGGGTCTTCTCGAGCCTGGCCTCCAGCCGGGTCAGGACGACGACGATCCGGCCCGAGGCCATCCCCCCCTCCCGCGCCTCGAGGGGCTCGATCCCCGCCGCGCGCATCCGGGGGACGGCGGCCGCGAGGAGGGCGGAGGAGAGGGGGGCCTTCTCCCGCAGGACGTACTCCGCGGTGCGCGAGAGGTTGGGCTCCGGGAGGGCGTCCGCCGCGAGGAGGACGAAGCGGGCCCGCGCCGCCGGGGCGGCCCGCGCCGCCGGGGCGGGGACGCGGATCTCGACCTGGTGGCGCTTCGCCTCCTGGACGGAGGCGCAGCCGGCCGGGAGGGCCAATGCCAACGCGAGAATCCGTGCGGGCGCCCGGGCTGTCATGCCCTCATCTGAACCCGGGGGGGAGGGCGCGTCAACCGCGGCCGGCGGGAATGGCTCCTTTCACTTCCCGGGCGATTTGTGGGAACCTGGGCGGGTTCCCCCACCAACGGACAGGAGGATGAGCGATGGCGACAGCGCAGCTCGGTTTCATCGGACTCGGGCTGATGGGCAAGCCGATGGCGCGCCGGTTCCTGGGGGCGGGCCACCGGGTGGCGGTCTCGAACCGCAGCCGCCCCGCGGTGGACGCCCTGGCGGCCGAGGGGGCCATCCCCTGCGGGAGCCCCGCCGAGGTGGCGAGGCAGGCGGACGTGGTCGTGACCTGCCTGCCCGATGCCCCCCAGGTGGATGCGGTGATGTTCGGCCCGGAGGGGCTGGCGGAGTCCATGCGCCCGGGCAGCGTCCTGATCGACTGCACGAGCAACGACCCCGCCTGCACCATCCGGGTGGCCGAGGCGCTGGCCAAGCGCGGGGTGGAGATGCTGGACGCCCCCGTCTCGGGCGCCCCCGAGGGCGCGGCCCAGGGCGCCCTGGCCATCATGGTGGGGGGGCCGCGCAAGACCTTCGAGCGCTGCAAGCCGCTCCTCGACCTCTTGGGGCGCAAGGTGGTGCTCGTGGGGGAGGCCCCCGGCTCGGGCTGCATCGCCAAGCTGTCGAACCAGATTTTGGTGGGGGTCACCTTCCTGGCGGTGAGCGAGGCGCTGGTGTTCGGCGCCAAGGCGGGCCTCGACCCGGCGGCGCTGGCGGACGTGCTGGGGGCGGGCCTCGCCCGCTGCGGGACGCTCGAGGTGAAGGCCCCCAAGATCCTCTCGGGGGACTTCACCCCCGGCGGGCGCGTCACCATGCACGTGAAGGACCTG
>JACPCT010000460.1 GCA_016184445.1 Candidatus Tectimicrobiota bacterium
CCGTGAGGTCCTTCACCTGCTGGACGGCGTCCCCCTCCCCGGCGCGGACGAGGTGGTCCGCCCCCAGCTTCTTCGCTATCTCAAGCTTCCAGCGGCTCCTCGTGACGGCGATGACCGAGGCCGCCCCAGAGGCCTTGGCGAGCTGGGTGTGGAGCAGGCCGCTGTTCCCCTGGCCCAGGACGGCCACATGGCCCCCCGGGATATAGGGGGCCTTCCGCTGGCTGTAGACCACCGTGTAGAGCGCGATGAAGTTCGTGGCCGCGGCCAGGCTCACGTTCGGGGGGATGGCGAAGGCCTCGGTCTCCTTGACCGCAACATACTCGGCGAAGGTGCCGGGCCACTCGCGGCCCCGGATCCCTCCCTTGAGGCACAAATTCACCAGCCCCCGCACGCAGTAGGAGCAAGAACCGCAGTGGACCAAGGGGTCGAGGACCACCCGGTCGCCGCGCTTGAGGCGTGAGACCTCCTGGCCGAGCTCCACCACCTCGCCGGTGCACTCGTGGCCGGGGATCAGGGGGAGCCGGGCGGCCATCTTGCCCTGCCAGATGGAGACGTCGGTGCCGCAGATGGCCGTCGTGGCCACCCGCACGAGCACATGGCCCGGCGGAAGCTCCGGCTCCGGCCGGGCGACCACACTCATCTTCCGGGGGACCTCAAGCCAAGCAGCTTTCATGCGGAACCCTCCGCGAAAAGTTGGGGGGGGGAAATGGCCGGGAAAAGGGCTCCGCAGGCCGCCTCCCGGCGAAAAGGATGATACCCCCGATGGGGGCAAAACCCAAGGCGGAGAGGGGGCCTCCCGCCAGGCCCGGCGCCTCCCATTCCCAAGGCAAGCCGTTTCTTCTACCATCCCCGCCATCCGGGGGAAGCGGGGGATTTCCGGAGGACTCGTCATGCGGGAGGTCATGCTGGCGCGGGGCGCCCACAAGCTCGCCGCGGACCTCGCCCGGGTCCAAGCGGGGGAGGAGGTCCTCGTCGTCACGGAGTACGGCATGACCCCGATCGCCGAGCGCGTCGCCCGGGCCGCCTCGGCCCTCGGGGGGCGGGTGGTCACCGCCATCGTCCCGCCCTTCAGGGGCCAGGGGGAGGACTTCCCCCCCGGCGTGGCCGCCGCCATGCGGGAGGCGGCCGTCCTCTTCATGCCCCTCGCGGTCTCGATGTCCCACACCGCCGCGGTGCACGAGGCCCGCAGGCGCGGGGCGCGGGCCGTCATGATGTCTGACTGGACGGACGAGATGTTCGCCAGCCCGGCCCTCGTGGAGACGGACTTCGCCGCCCAGGCCGGGGTGGTCCGGAGGCTGGGGGCCATCCTGAGCGGGGGCCGCCGCTTCCGCCTGACCACCCCCCGGGGCACCGACCTGCGCTTCGAGAGCGGGGGGCGGCGGGCGAACGAGCTGACGGACATCCCGGGCCCGGGCGAGATCGCCCCCGTCCCCACCATCGAGGTGAATTTCGCGCCCCTGGAGGGCACGGCGGAGGGCGTCCTGGTGGTGGACGCGAGCATCCCCTTCCTGGGGGTCGGGCCGCTGCGCGAGCCCATCGCCCTCCGGGTCGAGGGGGGCTTCGTCACGAAGGTGAAGGGCGGGGGGGAGCAGGGGAGGCGGTTCCGGGAGGGGGTCGCCGCCCACGGCGACCCCAACTGCTGGAACGTCGCCGAGTTCGGCATCGGCCTCAACCCGAACGCCATCATCACCGGGCGCGCGCTCATGGACGAGGGCGTCATGAACACCGCCCACGTCGCCATCGGGACGAGCCGCATGCTGGGCGGCGCCGTCACCGCGGCGGCCCACTACGACATGGTGTTCTGGGAGCCCACCCTCGAGGCGGACGGGAAGATCGTCTACCGGGGGGACACGATCCTGGCATAGCGGGGAGGAAGCCGATGATCAGCACGGGAGAGCAAGTGTCTGGACTCTTCGGCGTGGCGGGGGCCCTGGGCATCGCCTTCGCCTCCGCCGGGGCGAAGGTGGCGCTCCTGGACGTGAACCAGAAGAACCTCGACGAGAGCCTCGCCCTCTACGCCAAGAGCGGCCTCCCGGCCTCGGGCGCCCGCTGCGACGTGACGGACCCGGCGGGGGTGGAGCGGGCCTTCGCCGAGGCCGGCGGGACGCTCGGCCGGCTGGACGCGCTGGTCAACTGCGCGGGCATCACCCTCTGGAAGCCGGCCGAGGAGCACACCACGGAGGAGTTCCGGCGGGTGATCGAGATCAACCTGACCGGCACCTTCAACTGCTGCCAGGCGGCCGGGCGCCGGATGATCCCCGGCGGGGGCGGCAAGATCGTGAACATCAGCTCCATCCGGGGCTTCGTCGGGCTCCCGAACGGCATCGCCGCCTACGCCTCCAGCAAGGGCGGCATCAACATGCTCACCCGCCAGCTCGCCACCGAGTGGGGGAAGCACAAGATCAACGTGAACGCCATCGCCCCCGGGATGATCCGCACCCCGCTCTCGGCCTTCTTCGTGGACTCCGAGGTGGGGCGGAACTACTACCTCCCCCGCATCATGCTGGGCCGGTGCGGGGAGACGGACGACCTGGTGGGCACCGTGCTCTTCCTCGCCTCAAAGGCCTCGGACTACGTCACCGGCCAGATCATCGCGATTGACGGCGGCATGCTCGCGGCGGGGTAAGGGGGACCTTCCGGGAAAAACGTAGGGGCGGGTCTGAGACCCGCCCCTACAAAAAACCTGCCGACCGATCCGTCCGTAGGGGCGAGGCGCGCCTCGCCCCCGCAGGAACCGCAAACCGCGCTTACTTCTTCACCCCCGCCAGCTCCTTGAACTCGTCCAGCGAGAGCAGGCGCTTCTCCTTGAGGGACTTCTCCTTCACGTCCATGAGGAGGGCCATCTTCTCCTCCTCGGTCGCCTTGATGCCCAGCCGGTCGAGGAACCAGTTGACCGAGTCGATGCCGCTCCCCTTGCCGATGACGGGGTTGGGCTCGCGCTGGCCCACGAGGCCCGCCCGGAAGGGGACGAGCTCGGTGGGGAACTGCTTCTCGCAGTTCCGGAGCCAGCTCACGATGATGCCGCTCTCGATGTCGTAGAGGTTGTCGCCCACGACGCAGCGGTTGGGCGCCATGGTGATCTTGGCCAGCTTCTGGACGAGGCGGGAGACCTCGGTGAACTTCTGGGTCTTGAGGCCCATGTCCACGCCGTACATGGTCTTCATGGCGAGGACGAGCTCCTCGTAGGCGCAGTTGCCCGCCCGCTCGCCGATGCCGCTCACCGAGGTGTGGGCCACCTGGCAGCCCGCCGCCATGGCCATGAGGGTGTTGGCCACGCCCATGCCGTAGTCGTCGTGG
>JACPCT010000272.1 GCA_016184445.1 Candidatus Tectimicrobiota bacterium
ACCACCTCGAACCCTTCCCCGCGGAGGAACTCCTCGAGGACGATGAGGTAGTTCTTCTGATCGTCCACCACCAGGATGGTCTTCATGCGTGCTTCACTTGGGAAATGGCCAAGGCGTCTCCATGGGAGGCCGCCGCCCGCAGGCGGATGCTGAACAAGGCGCCGCCTCCGGGCGCGTCCGACACATCCACCCGGCCGCCGTGCAGAGAGACGATCTGCTGCACGATGGCGAGGCCCAGGCCGCTCCCGCCCTCTTTGGTGGTAAAGAAGGGATTGAAGATGCGGGACTCCTCCCCCGGCGGGACGCCGGGGCCGCTGTCCTGGACCGCGATGAGTGCCTGCCGGCCCGCGTCCTCCGCTTCGACGGAAAGGTCCACCCGCCCGCCCTCCGGCGTGGCGTCGATCGCGTTCACCAGCAGATTGAGCAGGCACTGGTGCATGAGGTTCTCGTCCACCTCGGCGAGGAGGCCGCCGGGGGCGCGGAAGCCGAGCCGGATGTCGCGCTTTCCGGCCTCGGTCTCCACCAGTTGGATGGCCCGCTGGACGATGGGAGACAGGGGCTGCGGCCGGAAGCGGGGCGCGGGGGGGCTGGCGAACCCGAGGAAGTCGTTGATCAGCCGGTTGAGGCGGCCGATCTCCTCCACGATCACCTTGACGAGGCGGTTGTCCGGCTCGAGCTGGAGGACGCGCCGGGCCAGCGTCTCGACGGAGCTCTGGATGACGCCGAGGGGGGTGCGCAGCTCGTGGGCGATGCCCGACGCCATCTCGCCCAGGGCGGCCAGCCGGTCGGCCCGGCGGACGGCCCTCTCCATGTTTTCGAGCTCCCCGATCTTGGCCCGGAGCTCGGCCTGGGCCTCCCGGAGCTCCCGGTTGGCGTCGGCGAGCCACTGGCCCGACAGCTCCAGGCTGGCCCGGGCGCTCCGCTCCTGATGGTTGGCGACGGCGATGACGGAGGCGATGACGAGGCAGAAGAACAGGTTGATGAAGAGCTCGATGGCTTCCTCGGTCTGCTTCTCGGGCTGGAGGATGGAGATATCGGAGAGGAAGCTGGCGTAGACCGCTATCGACGCGAGCGCCACGGCCAGGGCCCCCGCCGGGCGGCAGCGGGTGGCCGCCGTCAGGATGGGGAGGAGGAAGATGAGGCTGTACTTGCTCTCGATGCCTCCGGTGAAGCGGACCAGGAGATAGCAGAGCAGCAGCGTGACGGTGAGCAGAATGCGCTCGGAGCCCGTCAGCCGCTGGCGGTCGGGGAGGAACGTGTCGTTCCGGCGCAGGAGCCAGGCCTCGACCATCTGGATCAGGGCAATACCCACGAGGGTCAGGTGGGCGTGAGGGAAGCGGATCTCGGATGACCGCCCGGTGTTCCACAGCAGGAGGAACACCCCCAGGATGATAGGGCCCTTGAGCAGATTGATCTGGCGGACCAGGGTATGGAAATTCATGGGGGAGAGCGTATTCAATTTTTGTTCCTCAGGCACGCCGACGGAGGTCATCTGTAAACCGTTGAAATAAAACAATTTGACCTGATCCCCGGGGGACTGGTGAGGATGGAGGCAGGGCGAGTGTATCAAAATTTGTACGGGATGAGCCAATTCCAGGCGTGGGACGGGCGGCTCGTCCGGGGGGATTCTGGGACCGCACGGGTGACGCACGGCACCCCGGGGAGATTGCCGCCAGCCGCCTCCGGACGCTCCTTGCCGGGAGGCTGCCGGAGCGGTTCGCTCTTCTGGGTGCTCCGGCTTCAAGCCTGTCAGCGGTCCTTCAGCTCGATACGTATCCCCTCGAACGTCCGCGTGTCCTGGTTCTCGACCGCGTGGATTCCCTCGGGCTCGATGTAGATGGGGATGCCCTCGCGCCGGGTGCCGGAGGGGGGGACGGCCTCCATCTTCTCGGTGTAGTACACGATCTTGGGCAGGCGGGTGATGATGAAGACGCTGGGCCACTTGTGGGTGTGCATGTGCTCGAGCTGGCCCGGCGGGATGGTCACGTGCAGCACGCGCACCCGGTCGTTGTCGATGAGCACCTCATGGTTCGCCGGGGCCGCGATGACGGCGTCGAGCTCCTCGGGCGTGCCCGGGATGAAGGGGGGGCGTCCGATCCGATCATCCTTGGTCGCAGAGCTGTTCACCGCCATCGTCGTCTCCTCCTCTCCGCAGGCCTGCCGCGCCGGTTCTTCGGGGTGATGCAGGCAGTATAGGAGAATTCGCGCGCCGTTTCGAGGGGTTGCAAACGGCCTTGCCCTCCCCGCAGAATGCGCCCGCCGAATCCACTCCCCCGGTCAAGCGCCTGATAGGATGAGCCAGCGGACATGAAGCTCAGCTACGGGGTCGCGACGTCCGACGTCAAGTCCGCCCGCCTGCCGAGCGCCCAGGGCGACCTGGCCGGGAACCTGAGGACGCTCGCCGACATTGGCTACGAGGGCGTGGAGCTCTCGGTCTGGCGCCCCGCCGATCTGGACGCCTCCCGGCTCGCGAGGGAGGTCGCCCCCTCGGGCCTCGCCGTCTGCTGCGTGCACACGGCCGCGATCGGCTTCGAGGACAAGCTCTGGCTCTGCCATGAGGAAGAGGCGGTCCGCCGCGCGGCCATGGGCCGGCTGAAGGAGGCGGTGGATCTGGCCGGCCGCTTCGGGGTGGACGTTGCCGTCGGCTCCTTCCGGGGGAAGCTGATGGAGGGCGAGGGCCGGGAGCGCTCCCTGGGCTGGATGCGGGACGCCTTCCGGGAGGGCGCCGACTACGCGGCGGCCCGGTGCCTGCGCCTGCTGCTGGAGCCCTACAACCGCTTCGTCACCAACTTCGCGAACGGGACGGAGGAGAGCGCCGCCTTCGTCCGCGGGATGAAGCACGAGGGCCTGGGCCTGCTCCTCGACACCTTCCACATGAACATCGAGGATCCCTCCTTCGGGAGCGCCATCTACTGCGCGAGGGACCGCATCTTCCACATGCACCTGACGGACAACAACCGCATGTACCCGGGGGCTGGCCACATCCCCTTCGCCGAAGTCATCGGCGCCCTGAAGGCCATCGGATACGGGGGCTATCTCTCGATCCAGATCGCCCAGAAGCCCGACTTCCGCACGGCGGCCGTGCGCTCCCACGGCCACATCCGCAGCCTCCTGTGAGGCGGAGCGCCTCCGTCTCGTCCCCTCATGAAATGTGCTAAGATTCGGCCGTTCCGGCAGGCCGCCAGCGCTTGGGAGAGAGATTTTCCGCAGGGATCCCGGGAGGGGTCTCCTGCCGCCGGTCCGCCGCCAAGGGGGGAGGTCATCCAGGTGCCCGTCGCTTTCATCCGCTGTCAGGTGCTCTGTCTGGTTGTCATCTCGATTCTCGCCTTCGCGGGGCCGCCGGCGCAGGCCCAGATGCGGGAGGGCCCGGGCCAATGGGTCAAGAAGGCCTCCATGCCCATCCCGCGCACCGAGATCTCCGTCGCCGAGCTGGACGGGAAGATGTACGTCGCCGGCGGCTACGTCCCCGGGAGCGTCACCTCCTATCTCCTCCAGGAATACGACCCGGCCACCGACAAGTGGCGCGATCGGGCCCGGATGCCGCTCGGCCTGAACCACGTGGGGATGGTCGGCCACGAGGGCAAGCTCTACGTGTTCGGCGGCTTCATCCGCCAGAACCAGGACCCCGTGGCGAACGCCTTCGTCTATGATCCCAAGGCCAACGGCTGGAAGGAGCTGGCCCCCCTGACCTCCAAGCGCGGCGCGGTCGCCCTGGCCTCGCTGGGCGGGAAGATCCACCTGCTGGGCGGGGCGGTCGGCGTCGGGTTCAGGATGCGCAAGAGCGTGAACCTCCACGAGGTGTACGACCCGGCCGCCAACAAGTACGCCTCGCGGGCGCCCCTGCCGGAGCGCCGCGACCACATGGGGCTGATCGCCGTGGGTGGCAAGCTTCACGCCTTCGGGGGCCGCTACGAGAGCTTCGCCAACAATTCCAACTTCCACGATGTGTACGACCCCACGACCGACAAATGGACTCCCCTGGCTCCCCTGCCCACCGCCCGGAGCGGCTTCGCCTACGGGCTGATCGAGGGGCTGATCGTGGTCATCGGCGGCGAGGAGATGAAGGGGGTCTTCAACGAGAACGAGGCCTACGATCCCAAGACCAACAAGTGGCGCACCCTGATCTCCATGCCCTACCCCCGCCACGGGACGGGCGCGGCGGTGATCGGCGGGGTCATGTACATCCCGGGCGGCGGCCCCGTGAGGGGCGGGAGCCGGCTGACCGAGGAGCACGAGGCGTTCTCGCTGAAATAGGCGGGCGGCGCGGGGGAGGGGAAAGGCGAGCGTGGATCTGAGCCTGAAGGGAAAGCGCGCCCTCGTCACGGGCAGCAGCGAGGGGATCGGCCGGGCCATCGCGCAGGGGCTGGCGGCCGAGGGGGCCGAGGTGGCGATCTGCGCGCGGCGGCCGGGGCCGCTCAGGCAAGCGGCCGAGCGCATCCAGGCGGAGACGGGCGCCAAGGTCCATAGCTTCGGCGCGGATTTGAGCCGGACGGAGGACTGCGACCGCGTTGTGAGGCAGGCGGCCGAGGCCATGGGCGGGCTCGAGATCCTCGTCAACAACGTGGGGCAGATCAAGCTCGCCGGGATCGCGGAGATCTCGGACGCGGACTGGCAGAAGGAGATCGACCGGAACGTCATGAGCGCCGTCCGCTGCGCGCGGGCGGCCTGGCCCTACCTCATGCGGCGGGGCGGGCGCGTCATCAACATCACGGGCCTCGCGGGGAAGCAGGTGCACCTGCCCGGCGACATGGCCACCTCGCTCACCAAGGCGGCGTTGAACAGCTTCACCAAGACCCTCGCCCACGAGGGGGGGAAGCACGGCATCCTGGTCAACAACGTCTGCCCCGGGCCGATCCTCACGGAGGGGATGCCCGAGCGGCTGGGCTGGATCGCCGGGCGGCTGAAGATCTCCGTGGAGGACGCGCGGCGGAACCGGGAGCGCGTGTCCGTGCTGGGCCGGCTCGGGACGCCGGAGGAGGTGGCGAACGTGGCCGTCTTCCTGGCGTCGGAGCGCGCCAGCTTTGTCACCGGGGTCACGGTCGAAGTGGATGGAGGCGCGTCCCACTACATCTGAGGGGCGGGCCAACCCGTTGAAGGGGGGAGTGGGCATGAGACATCTCGTCGCTGTCGCATCCGTTGCGCTTTGGGCCGCTTCGGCGCTCGCGGGATTCCCGCAGGGCGCCCGTGCGGCCGAGGAAATCGACCCGAAGCTAGTCGCTGCGGCGAAGAAGGAAGGGGAGGTGGTCTACTACACCTCCATGTCCCGGGAAGTGACGTTGAAGATCACGAAGAACTTCACGAAAAAGTTCGGCATCCCGGTGAAGCTCGTGCGCAAGGGGACGAACCAGGTCATCCAGATGGTCGAGGCGGAGAGGCAGGCGGGCATCAACCGCGCCGACGCCATCTCCTTCTCCGACCCCGCCGTCCTCTACAAGTGGCGCGACGAGGGCCGGTTCGCGGACTTCCAGCTCCCCTGGGAGGACAAGTTCGACAAGCGCTTCCGCGACCCGAAGGGCGTCCTCGTGCCGCTGTTCCCCCTGATGATCGTGTTCGGCTTCAACAAGGCGGTGGTGCCGCCGGACAAGGGCCCCCGGTCCTGGCAGGACCTCACCGACCCCAAGTGGAAGGGCATGCTCGGCCACTCCGACCCGGCCTACTCGGGCTCGACCGGGATGACGATCATGGTCCTCAAGGACAAGTTCGGGTGGGACTATTACAAGAAGCTGGCCGCCAACAAGCCCCTCATGACCCAGAGCATCGGGGCGACGCCCAAGATGATGTCCACCAAGGAGGCGCCGATCGCGGCCCTCGCCCTTTCGTTCTACCTGAGCGCCCAGGTGAACCAGGGCCAGCCCTTCGAGATCGTCTATCCCAAGGAAGGCCCCATCCTCTACGTCCACTACGCCGGGCTGAGCAAGGGGGCGCCGCACCCCAGCGCGGGCAAGCTGTTTCTGGCCTATTACACTTCGGCTGAGAACCAGCAGTTCCTGACCAAGATCCCCGAGGCGTTCTACCCCGCGCGGACGGACGTGAAGCCCGCGCCGGGCAGCCCGCCCCTGTCCCAGCTGAACTTCATGCCCATCGACTTCCAAAAGTTCAAGAAGGAGAAGGCGAGCATCACCGACAACTTCAAGAAGATCATGACGAGCCAGTAGAAGAGGCGGTCTTCTCAGGCGGACGGGCGGGTGCCAGATGGCCCACGAGAGCGCGGCCGGAGAGCGGAAGGGGTTCGCCGCGGCGGGCGGCGAGAAGGGGCGCTACGCCCTCTTTCTCGCCGCCGCCGTGGTGCTGGCCGTGCTCGTCCTCTATCCCCTGGGCATCCTGTTCGTGAAGAGCTTCCGCACCGCCGCCGGGGCCTTCACCCTCTCCCATTACGTCCAGGTCTTCACCGACGCCGAGATTTTCGGCTCCCTCCTGAACTCCTTGTGGGTCGGGGCGGGCTGCGTCGCGGTCTCCCTGGCACTCGGGGTCCCCCTGGCCTGGGGGGTCACCCGGACCAACATGCCCCTGCGCCGGTTCGTCCCGCTCATGGTGGTGGTCTCCTTCACCACCCCTTCTTTCCTGAGCGCGGTGGCCTGGATCATCCTCCTGGGCCCCCGCGCGGGCTATCTGAACACCCTCCTGCGGGACACCTTCGGCCTCGCGCAGAGCCCCATGAACATCTTCTCCGTCGGGGGGCTGGTGTTCGTCCTCACCTGCCACCTCTACCCGTTCGTCTACTTCAGCACGGCCGCGGCCCTGGAGAACATGGACCCGGCGCTGGAGGAGGCCTCCGACATGCTGGGCGCCTCCAAGATCCGCACCATGCTCTCGACGACGCTCCCCCTCGTGCTGCCGGGCATCCTGGCCGGGAGCATCCTGATCTTCCTCGACTCCATCGCCCTCTTCGGGGCGCCGGCCATGATCGGGATGCCTTTCCACTTCTACACGATGGCCACCCGGATCTACGCCCTGTTCTCGGCGCCGCCCAAGTTCGAGCTGGCGGCCGCGGTCGCCGTGCCCATGATCCTCGTCACGATCGCGGTCCTTGTCTTCCAGCGGCGCATGCTCCAGCGGCGGCAGTTCGTGACCGTCGCCGGCGCGGCGAGCCATCCGAACCGGCTGGACCTGGGGCGCTGGCGCTACGCCATGGCGGGGTACGCCCTGCTCGTGCTCGGGGTGACCATCGTGCTGCCCTTCCTCACCCTGCTCGTCATCTCCTTCGTCAAGGTCTTCGGGATGCCCCTGGGGGCGGCGAACCTCAGCCTGAAGAACTTCTGGTTCGTCCTGATGGACTCCGATCTGACGCGGGCGGGATTGCGCAACAGCTTCTTCCTGGCCTCCCTGGCGGCGGTCGCCTCGGCCTTCGTGGCGCTGATCCTGGCCTGGATCGTCGCGCGGACCGAAGTGCCCGGCCGGGAGCTGCTGACCCTCCTTGTCCTGCTCTCGTTCAGCTTCCCGGGGATCGCCTTCGGCGCGGGGCTGATCTTCGCCTTCGGGGGGGCCCCGGCCCACCTCTACGGCACCATCTGGATCCTGCTCATCGCCTACACGGTGAAGGGGACGCCCCTCGTCTTCATGCTGGCGCGGGGGGCCTTCCGCCAGATCGGCAGGGAGCTCTCCGAGGCGGCCCAGACCCTGGGGGCCTCCTCCGCCCGGGCGCTGTTCGACGTGGACCTGCCCCTCGTCCGGACCGGCCTGGTGGCGGGGGCCATCACGGTGTTCGTGATCATGGTGCGCGAGCTGAGCTCCTCGATCCTCCTCTACTCGGGGGGGAACGAGGTGATAGCGGTCTCGATCTTCGAGCTCTCCGAGGAGAACCTCTTCCCCCCCATGGCGGCGCTCTCCACCCTGGTGATCGCCGGAGGGCTCCTGCTCACGGCGGCCGCGCAGCGGATGCTCTCCCGCGCGGGCCTCAAGGCCCGGTAGCGCGCCATGCCCGAGAAGCTCGTCCTCCAGGATGTGGCCAAGTCCTACGGCGACGTCGCCGCGGTCCGGGGCGTCTCGTTCGCCATGACGGAGGGCGAGTGCGTGGCCCTCCTGGGCCCGAGCGGCTGCGGCAAGACCACGACGCTGCGGATGGTGGCGGGCTTCCTGCGGCCGGACAGGGGGAC
>JACPCT010000273.1 GCA_016184445.1 Candidatus Tectimicrobiota bacterium
GGACGTGGAGGGGCACGCCGAGGTGCCGCCCCTGGCCGGCTGCCTGGAGCGCCTGCGGGGGGAGGTGGAGTACCTGCGGGTGCTGGGGTCGTACCCGGCCGAGGAGTAGGGCCCGGCGGGGGGAGAGTGCGCATGAAATTCCAGACGGCCCGGCCGGTGGCCGGCATCACGGTCTATCAGCCGGGGAAGCCCATCGAGGAGGTGGAGCGGGAACTGGGGATCCGCGGCTCCATCAAGCTGGCCTCGAACGAGAACCCGCTCGGGCCCTCGCCCAGGGCCTTGGAGGCGGTCCAGAGGGCCCTCGCGGGGATCCACCGCTACCCCGACGGCGGGGGCTACTACCTCAAGCGGGCCCTGGCCCGCCACCACGGCCTGACGCCGGAGAACTTCGTCCTGGGGAACGGGACGAACGAGGTCTTGGAGCTCGTGGCCCACGCCTGCCTCGACCCGGGGGACCCGGTGGTGTTCTCGGAGGGGGCCTTCATCGTCTACCTGATCGTCTCCCAGCTCGCCTCCTGCGAGCTGCGCACGGCCCCCATGCGGGACTTCACCCACGACCTGGAGGCCATGGCCGCCCGGGTGGACGGGCGGACCAAGGTGGTCTTCATCGCCAACCCGAACAACCCGACCGGGACGGCGGTGGGGGAGAGGGCCCTGCGCCGCCTGCTCGAGCGGGTGCCGGAGCGCACCCTCGTGGTGGTGGACGAGGCCTACTGCCACTTCGCCCACCGGGAGGACTACCCGGACGCGGTGAAGCTCCTGCCCGAGTTCACCAACCTGGTGGCCCTGCGGACCTTCTCCAAGGTGTACGGGCTGGCCGGGCTCAGGGTGGGCTATGGAGCGGCCCATCCCGAGGTGATCTCGGCCATGGAGCGGGTGCGGGAGCCCTTCAACGTGAACTCCCTGGCCCTGGCGGCGGCCGAGGCCGCCCTGGAGGACCACGCCCACGTGGAGCGGAGCATCCGGGTGAACGCCGAGGGGCGGGAGTTCTTCGTCCGGGAGCTGGCCGCCCTGGGGTTCCCCTTCGTCCCCACCCAGGGGAATTTCATGATGGTGGAGGTGGGGGACGCCAAGGGGGTGTACGAGGCCCTTCTGCGGGAGGGGGTCATCGTCCGCCCGGTGGCGGGGTACGGTTTCCCGAGGCACCTGCGGATCTCCATCGGAACCCCCGAGGAGAACCGCCGGGTGGTCGAAGTTATGGCTGAGATCACCGGGAAGTGAATATATTGGAAAACAGTAAGTTGCTGGTATAATCTTATCTCGTTTCTTGTTTTCGGGGGTTTCATGCCGTTTCTCTTCGAGCAGATGACCATCATTGGGGTGGGACTCGTCGGGGGCTCGATCGCCCGGGCCGCCCGGGGGCGGGGGCTGGTCCGCCGCTTCGTGGGGTCGGGGCGGGGGGCCCCCAACCTGGAGCGGGCGCTCGCCCTGGGGGTTGTGGACCGGGTGGAGCGGGACCACCGGGCGGCGGTGCGGGACTCAGACCTCGTGGTGGTCGGCACCCCGGTCCGGGCGGCGGTCGAGGTGGTCCGCAACATTTTGCCGGAGATGCGGCCTGGAGCGGTCTTGACGGATGTGGGGAGCGTGAAGGGGCCTTTCGTCCGGGCGGTGGAGGGGATGGACCTCCGCCAGGTGCGCTTCGTGGGGGGGCACCCCATCGCGGGGACGGAGAAGTCCGGCGTGGAGGCCAGCTTCCCGGAGCTTTTCGAGAACCGGCGGACCATCCTCACGCCTACCTCCAAAACCGACCCCCAGGCCCTCCAGGCCCTCAAATCCCTCTGGGAGGGGGTGGGGGCCCAGGTGGACATCCTGGACCCCGAGACGCATGATCGGATCCTATCGGATATCAGTCACTTACCTCACCTGATCGCATATGCTTTGGTAGATACCGCGCTCAAGGGGGTGGGGCTCCCCTACGCGGCGGGAGGGTTCCGGGACTTCACCCGGATCGCCTCGAGCAGCCCCGAGATGTGGCGGGAGATATGCCTGGACAACCGGGAGGCCCTGGTGGCCTCGCTCGATGTGTTCGAGGAGCGCCTCGCCGCCCTGCGCCGGATGGTGGAGAGAGGGGACGGGGAAGGGATGGAAGGGGTCTTCCGGCGGGCCAAGGAGGGCCGGGACGGCTGGCTGAAGGGCAAGGGCTGGGCATGAGGGAGGGCATCGTCATCCCGGTGGACGGCCCGGCCGGCTCGGGCAAGAGCACCATGGCCAAGGCCATCGCGGACCATTTCGGGTTGGATTATCTGGAGACGGGGGCCCTCTACCGGGCGGTGGGCCTCATGGTCCTCGACCGGGGCGGGGACCCGGACGACGCGGAGCTGGCCGCCCGTTGCGCCCGGGAGATGCGCTTCGAGTGCCGCAAGACCCCCCAGGGCTGGCGGAATTTCCTCGATGGGCGGGACGTGACCCAGGCCCTCCGGGAGGAGCGGGTGAGCGACGCCGCCTCGCGGGTCTCGGCTTTCCCCCCCGTGCGGCAGGCTCTTTTGTCCTTCCAGCGGAGCTATAAAGAGCGCCGGGGGGCCGTCGTGGACGGCCGGGACATCGGGACGATGGTTTTCCCCGAGGCCCGGCTGAAATTCTTCCTCGACGCGGACATCGAGGTCCGCATCCAGCGGCGCTTCAGGGAGCTCCGGGAGAGGGGAATCCCCTTCGACGAGGTCCGCCTGGGCGGGGCCATCCGGGCCCGGGACCGCCGGGACCGGGAGCGGGCCGCCGCCCCCCTCCTCGCCGCCCCGGACGCGGTGCGCGTGGACACCTCCGATCGGTCCATTGACCAAGTGCTGGCCTCCATGCTAGAGAAGGTCCGCGAGGTGTACGGGGAAGTGATTGAGGCGCCTTGAGTTGTGTTGACGCCCCCCCGTTCCTGAAATAGGATAGCTGGCACCGCCGGTACGATTGCCGCTGGCTCGGGAGGCGCTCGGGGCGCCCTTCGGGAGGCGGCGTTTTCCCCTGCTTCCCCTACTCCGAGGTTGGCTTCCCAGATGACCGAATCACCCACCCAATCCCCTTCCCGCAGCTTCAATATTCCCGAGGGAGCCGACGCCGACTCCCTCTCGCCTGAGCAGATGGAAGAGCTATACGCCTCGACCCTGCAGGTGAAGGACGGCGAAATCGTCAAAGGCAGGGTCGTCGGCTTCGAGGGCGACTACATCCTGGTGGACGTGGGCTACAAGTCCGAGGGCCTGGTCCCCCGCAACGAGTTCCCGGACGGGGGGCGCAAGCTCCAGCCGGGGGACGAGGTCGAGGTCTACGTCGAGGAGCGCGAGGACGAGGACGGCCTCATCGCCCTCTCCAAGGAAAAGGCCAACCGGATCAAGGTCTGGGACGAGATCAGCAAGGCCTACGACAACGGCCAGACCGTCTCCGGCGAGGTGGTCGCCCGCATCAAGGGCGGCCTCACGGTGGACATCGGGCTCAAGGCCTTCCTGCCCGGCTCCCAGGTGGACCTGCGGCCCGTCCGCAACCTCGACCAGTTCATCGGCAAGCGCTTCGACCTGAAGATCATCAAGCTCAACCGCAAGCGGGGGAACATCGTGCTCTCCCGCCGCGTGCTCCTCGAGGACGAGCGGGCCGAGCTCAAGCGCGAGACCCTCTCCAAGCTCCACGAGGGCCAGCAGATCGTGGGCGTGGTGAAGAACATCACCGACTACGGCGCCTTCATCGACCTGGGCGGGATCGACGGCCTCCTGCACATCACCGACATGTCCTGGGGCCGGGTGAGCCACCCGAGCGAACTCCTCTCGATCGGGGACACCGTCAAGGTGGCGGTCCTCAAGTACGACCGCGAGCGCGAGCGCGTCTCCCTGGGCCACAAGCAGATCACGCCCGACCCGTGGGAGGACGTGGAGATCAAGTACCCCATCACCGGGCGGGTGAAGGGCCGGGTCGTCTCCATCACCGACTACGGCGCCTTCGTCGAGCTCGAGCAGGGGGTGGAAGGCCTCGTCCACGTCTCCGAGATGTCCTGGACGCGCCGGGTGCGGCACCCCTCCAAGATCGTGCAGGTGGGGGACATCGTCGAGGCCGTGGTCCTCAATCTGGACAAGGAGGCGCGGCGCATCTCGCTGGGCATGAAGCAGATCGAGGCCAACCCCTGGACCACGGTGGAGGAGAAGTACCCCGTGGGCACCAAGGTGCAGGGCAAGGTGCGCAACCTCACCGAGTTCGGCGCCTTCGTGGCCCTGGACGAGGGGATCGACGGCCTCATCCACATCTCGGATATCTCCTGGAGCCAGCGCTTCAAGCACCCCTCCGAGATCCTGCGCAAGGGCCAGGAGGTCGAGGCCGTGGTCCTCAGCGTGGACGTGGAGAAGGAGCGCCTCTCCCTCGGGATGAAGCAGCTCGCCCAGGACCCCTGGACCGACATCGACAACCGCTACGCCGTCGGCGACGACGTGGAGGCCAAGGTCACCAAGATCACCAACTTCGGCGTCTTCGCGGCGCCGGAGGACGACCTGGAGGGCCTCGTCCACATCTCCGAGCTGAGCGCCCAGAAGGTGAGCAAGCCCGAGGAGGTCGTCCGCGTGGGCGATGTCTTCCGGATGCGCGTCATCAAGATCGAGCCGGAGCAGCGCCGGCTCGGCCTGAGCATCCGGGCCTACGTCGAGGGCACGGGCGAGGAGGCCCTCATCAGCCGCGCGCCCGAGCCGGCGCCGGCGGAGGTCTCCGCTCCGGAGGGTCCAGGCGCCGCCGAGGATGAGGCCGGGGAGAAGTAGGGCGCCCCGGGAGGTGAGCCCATGCGCCGGCGGTTGCCCCTAGGGGTCCTGCTTTCGGTGCTCGCGTTTCTGGCGGTGGCGGCGGGGGTCTGGGGGCTCTCCCAGATTCTGGTGAGGAGCCTCCTGCTGGAGCCGGAGACGGACGGAGCCTCGCGGGCGGTGGGGGTCCTCCGCATCCAGGGGGGCATCTTCGACGCCCGCGGCACGGTGGGGGCGCTTGAGCGCCTGGCGAAAAGGCCCGAAGTCAAGGCCGTCCTGATCCGGATCGAGAGCCCGGGCGGGGCGGTGGCGCCCACCCAGGAGATATACGAGGAGGTGCTCCGCCTGCGCCGGTCGGGGCTCAAGGTGGTCGCCTCCATGGGCGGCGTGGCCGCCTCGGGCGGGTACTACGTCGCGGCGGCGGCGGACAAGATATACGCCAACCCCGGCACCATCACCGGCAGCATCGGGGTGGTGATGGTTCTGCCCAACGTCGAGAGGGTGCTCGGGGCGGTCGGGCTGCAGGTGAACGTGATCAAGAGCGGCCCGGGCAAGGATGTGGCCTCTCCCTTCCGGGCCATGACGGACCGGGACAGGGAGATCCTCCAGCGGGTGGTGGACGATACCTATTCCCAGTTCGTCCGCGCGGTCGCGGAGGGCCGGAAGATGCCCGGGGAGAGGGTGCGCGAGCTCGCCGACGGCAGCATCTTCAGCGGGGAGCGGGCCAAGGAGCTCGGCCTCGTGGACGCCCTGGGCACCGAGCGCGACGCGGTCATGGAGGCGGCGCGGCTGGGTGGCATCCCCGGCGAGCCCAGGCTCATCGAAATGAGGCCCGAGACCGGCTTCTGGGGCCTGCTGAGCGGCATGGCCCGCTCGTGGACGGGGTGGCTCGGAGTGGACGGGACGCGCTTTTTGGGGGACGCCCCGGCCGTGCTAGAGTACATGTGGAGGCTTTCGTGAGCGTCGCCGCGGGGGAGCTGCGCGGCGTCTGAGCACTCGCCGCCGGGAGGGGGGGATTCCCCGGAGCGCGGTCCTGCGACGAGCGCATTCGCCAAGGAGGTCGCCGTTCCCATGACCAAGGCGGAGCTGGTGGAACGGATCGCCGTGAAGATCAACCTCACGAAGAAAGACACCGAGCGTGTCGTGAACATCGTCTTCGGGAGCGTCATCCAGTCCCTCGCCGGATCGGACAAGGTCGAGCTCAGGGGTTTCGGCAGCTTCCGGGTCCGCTCCCGCGAGAGCCGCGACGGCAGGAACCCCCGGACGGGCGACAAGGTGGCCATCCCCCCCAAGAAGGTCCCCTTCTTCAAGGCCGGCAAAGAGCTCCGCGAGCTGGTGGACGGCAAGCCCCCCGAGGGCGGCCCGGCCGTCTCCTCCTCCGACGGCACCCGCTCGGCCGTCCCCCGGGCCGTGAGCGGGGGCTCCGAGGAGAAGTCCTTCTAGGCTCTCCCCCCGGGGAGAGCGCCCCTCCTCCCCCGAAGGGGCCATCGGGATTCCCTCCCATGCGAGAGAAGCGCATCGGCCGGGGCCTCATCTCCCTCTCCCAAGGCGACATCACCGAGAGCTCAGCCGACGCCATCGTGAACGCCGCCAACGACCATCTCTGGATGGGGGCGGGCGTCGCGGGGGCCATCAAGCGCAAGGGCGGCGCCGCCATCGAGAAAGAAGCCGTGGCGAAGGGCCCCATCCCGGTGGGGGAGGCGGTCGCCACGGGGGCGGGCGCCCTCAAGGCGCGCTTCGTCATCCACGCGGCCGGGATGGGCCAGGACCTCCGGACCTCCGAGGACCTCGTGGAGGCCTGCACCCGGGCGAGCCTCCGGCGGGCCGAGGAGTTGAAGCTCCGGAGCATCGCCTTCCCCGCCATCGGGACCGGGGTGGGGGGGCTCCCCCCGGAGGGGGCGGCCCGGCGGATGCTCCGCGCCGCCGCCGGGCATCTGCAGGGGACGGGCAGCCTGGAGCGGATCGGGTTCGTCCTCTTCACCGAAGCGGATCTGCGCGCCTTCGAGGCGGCCCTCGGCGATGCCGGCTAGCGTGCCGCCGCCCCCGGAGGGACCCGGCCCGCGCCCCCTCGTCGTCCTCGCCGGCCCCACCGCATCCGGGAAGACCGCCCTGGCCGCCGCCCTGGCCGGGCGGGCTCCGGTCCCCCTTGAGGTGATCGGGGCGGACGCCCGCCAGATCTACCGCGGCCTCTCGGCCGGCACCGCCAAGCCCGCCGGGGCGGAGCGCCGGGCGCTGCCCCACCACATGATCGACGTGGCCGATCCCGCCGAGACCTTCGACGCGGCCCGCTACGCCCGCGAGGCGAGGTCCTGCGCCGAGGGAATCTTCGCCCGGGGGGCGGTGCCCCTCGTGGTGGGGGGGAGCGGCCTCTACCTGCGCGCCTTCGTGGAGGGCCTCTTCGAGGGCCCCGGCGCCCAGCCTGGCGTCCGCCGGCGGCTGGAGGAGGAGGCCGGCCGGGAGGGCCTCGCCTCCCTCCACAAGCGCCTTTCCGGCTGCGACCCCGAGGCGGCGGCCAAAATCCACCCCAACGATCGTAGGCGCATCATCCGGGCCCTCGAGGTGTTCGAGGCGGCCGGACGCCCCATCTCCTCCCTGCGGGCCGAGGTCCCAGCGGGGGGTTTTGAGCGCCCCTTGTGGCTGGGGGTAGACTGGCCGCCCGGGCTTCACGCCCGGCGCATCGAGGAGCGGGTGCGCGCCATGCTCGCGGGGGGGATGGCGGATGAGGCCGCCTGGCTCGCCGGGCGGGGGCTGGCGGGCAAACCCTCCTTCGAGGGCCTGGGCTACGCCGAGGCGCTGGAGTACGGGCAGGGCGGGGCGGACTTGGAGGAGACAGTGGAGCTCATCTGCCGCCTCCACCGGGGCTACGCCAAGCGCCAGCGCACATGGTTCCGGAGGGTGCCGGGGATCCTCTGGCTGCATCCTGAGGAGGGAATCGCCCGGGCGGCCGAGGAAGCCGCCCGGGCGGTGGCCGGCTATCTGGCCGGCTTCGGGTCGTTCGCCGGGGGGCGGCGGGGAGCGGCGGGTTGAGCGTGGTGCTGATCGGCTTCAAGGGGGCGGGGAAGACCACGGTGGGGCCGCTCCTGGCGGCGCGCCTGGGCCTTCCCTTCGACGATCTGGACCGGCGGATTGAGGCCGCCGTCCGCGGGCGGGTGGGGGAAGGGCTGGACTTCCGCGAGGCCTACCGGCGGCTAGGAGCGGAGGGCTTCCGCGAGCTGGAGCGGGAGTTGCTCGCCGAGGCCCTGGCGGGGGAGGAGATGGTGCTCGCCCTGGGCGGAGGAGCGCCGCTCGGCGCCGGGGCTTCGCTCGAGGGCCACTGCGTGGTGTATCTTCGGGTGCCGGCGGATGATCTGGTGCGCCGCGTCCGGGCG
>JACPCT010000429.1 GCA_016184445.1 Candidatus Tectimicrobiota bacterium
GCCGACACAAGGGCCCAAATCTGTGATCCAGGCCACAAATCGGCCTCATCCAGGTCCTTAAAGGGTGGAAAAGGACTTGCCTTATTTCAGATAGAATGATATGTTAATCGCATATTATCCCTTTGAGGAGGGCTCGGAGATGAAAAGGGCATTTGCATGCGTCTTGGTTGCGGGCACCTTTTTGCTGGCCGCGCGAAATGTGACCGAGAGCGCAAGTAAAATGGAAGGCTTGATAGAGACCTCCGATTGGATAAACATCGCGGCTAAAGTCTGCAAGCTACTGCCCCCTCAGGAGTATATGGGATGCACTGATTGGATTCTGTTGAAGCAATCTTCTTGCAACGATAAGCCTAAGACCACCCAGGATGCGTGCAAGAGTTCCCTCTTCCAGTACCTCTCCAAGACCGTGTTGCCCAAATGCATACCGCTGAGAGACCCTCAACAGGATCAGTGCGTGCGCACAGCGCTCGGCCTGCCGGCTCCCCCGGACTTAAAATTCGCCAAAGAGCTTGTAAGGCTCCAGCAACTGCGGAGCAGCGTCGCCAAGGAGCGAGCCGAGGCCGTGGGGCTCTGCAGGAAGATGTATCAGGGGGATCAGGAGGTCAGCTGCGTCCGGGCCTTCTACCCAGCCGCGCCCGGCCCGGGCCGGCCCGGAAACTAAGAGGTCAGGTCGAAGCGACCCCTCCGAGGCCGGTTCCGGGGGGGTCGCTTCGCGCCTTCGGGGAAATTTCCAATTTCATTTGCGGAAGAACCCAGCGGGAAGCCTCGCCCTGCTGCGGCTTGGCGGCGCGCCTTCCGCGCGCTATATTTTGCCCCGGGGGCCCTCCCGCGGAAGGGGCGGTGTTTTGCTGACCGCCGAACGATGAACACCCTGCTCCATCCCTAGGAGGGAACCCCCATGAAGCGACGGACGTTGATCCTGGCGGCGGTTTCAGCCCTCGCCGCCGCCCTGCCCGGGCCGGCCCCGGCCCGGGCCGCCTACCCCGACCGGCCCATCACGCTGGTCATCCCCCTGGGCGCGGGCGGCAGCCACGACCTCCACGCGCGGGGAATCACGGGCATCATCAGCGACATCCTGGGCCAGCCCATGATCGTGAAGCTCATGCCCGGGGGCGCCGCGATGCAGGGGACCGCCTTCGCCGCCCAGGCCAGGCCGGACGGCCACACCATCCTCTTCACCCACAACGGGCTCGACCTGCTCGTCCCCCAGACCCAGAAGGTGACCTTCAACCCGCTCAAGGACTTCAAGACCATCGCGCGCGTCAACTACGGCCTGAACATGTTCATCACCCACAAGGACGCGCCCTTCAAGACCTTCAAGGAGTTCGTCGAGTACGCCAAGAAGAACCCCGGCAAGCTGAACTTCGGCCACAGCGGCGTCTGGGGCGCCATCTACACCCCGGCGGTGCAGCTCATGAAGGAAACCGGCATCCGGATGAACATGATCCCCCACCGGGGCGGCGGCCCCAGCCTGCAGGCGCTCCTCGCCAAGCAGGATCAGATCAGCGGCGCCTTCCCCACCCAGGCCCGGTCCCACGTGAAGGCGGGGACGATCATCCCCCTGGCCGTGATCGGCGACACCCGGATCAAGGACGACCCCGACTTCAAGGACGTGCCCACGACGGCCGAGCTGGGCTTCAAGACCATCAACTTCGTCATGGACCGCTACTTCCTGGCCCCGGCCAAGGTCCCCGGGGACCGGCTGAAGGTCCTCCGGGATGCCTTCCGGAAGCTGATGGACAACCCCTCCTTCAAGGCCTTCATGAAGAACATCGGCGAGCCGACCCAGTACCTGGACGGGCCGGAGTACGACAAGCTCCGCCCCGGGCTCTGGGCCGAGTACACCACTCTCATCAAGCTGATGACCGGGAAGAAGTGACCCCGGCCTGAACCGCCGCCCGGTTGAGAGGGGGAGGACGCGATGCCCTATTTCTACGACACCCGCAAGATGCGCAAGCGGCTGGCCGGAAAGAAGTACAGCCCCGCCCTGGGCACCTGGGTGGACGGGGAGAAAATCATCTTCGGCCGCATCACCATCCCGGCGGGGACCAGCAGCAAGCCCCACAGCCACCCGAACGAGCAGTTCATCTACGTCGTGCAGGGCAGGATCCGCAACACCATCGGGGGCAAGACCCGCGTCTCGGGGCCCGGCGGCATCATCCACATCCCGGCCAACACCGTGCATCACGCCAGCGTCGTCGGCAAAGAGGACTATGTCTTCATCACCGCCAAGGACACCTCCTGGGGCATCCAGGGGATTCCCGCGAAGGAGCCCCCCGCCGCCCGCCAGGCGCCCGCCAGGCCCGGAGCCAAGGCGGCCCGGAAGAAGCGGACGCCCTCCCGTCCCCCGCGCTGAGGCGCCCCCGCTCCCGGGCGGCTTGGCGGCCCGGGGCGGCCCGCGCTATATTCTCCCCCCTGACCGGATGCGCCCCGGCCGCTGCGGGCCGGGCCCGTTCCCTGCCGGGCGCCGCGCCCGCGGCACGGCCGGGGGGCGGCCTGCACCCGCGCCGGCACGCGCTCAAGCGCCGGAGGAGGGGGAATGCCCTATTACTTCAACACCAAGACCATGAAAGCGAAGCACGCCGGGGGCGATTACAGCACCGCCCACGGCCCCTTCGTGGTGGGGGAGCGCATCATCTTCGGCCACATCACCATCACCAAGGGCACCCAGGCCGAGCTCCACAGCCACCCGAACGAGCAGTTCATGCTGATCGAGAAGGGCCGCGCCCGGATGGAGGTCGGCGGCAAGAAGAAGACCGTGGGCCCGGGCGACATGATCCTCATCCCCGCCAACACCCTCCACAGCTGCAAGGTGCTGGGGAGCCAGGACCTCGTCTTCACCACCGCCAAGGACACCTCCTGGGGCATCCACGGCACGAAGGCGGCCCCGCAGGGGGCGGCGAAGAAGGCGGCGCCCCGCAAGGCCCCGGCCAAGCGCCGGGCCTCCCGCTAGGGCGGCCCCGGAGAGGGAGGCAGCGCCGTGGCGGACATCATCACCGGCATGATCAAGCGCTTCGCCCCGGACGACCGCTTCACCCCGGAGCCCGACCCCTCGGGCCGGGCCCTTCGGCTGCGGGTGAACGAGCGGAACTGGTTCGAGTTCGAGAAGATCGAGAGCGAGAACAAGCTCCGCGTCAGCTTCGCGACCACCAACCGCACCGTCAACG
>JACPCT010000274.1 GCA_016184445.1 Candidatus Tectimicrobiota bacterium
CCGGCGAGCTCCTGGCCCAGGACACCTTCTTCGTGGGCCACATCAAGGGGGTGGGGAAGGTGTGGCTCCAGACGGTGGTGGACACCTTCGGGAGCTGGGGCTTCGCCTACCCGCACACGGGCAAGCTCCCCGAGCACGCGGCGGCCGTGCTCCACAACGAGGTGCCGCCCCAGTACGAGGCATGGGGGCTGGAGGTCAAAGCCGTTCTCACCGACAACGGGCGGGAATACCGCGGCAAGGAGAGCCACACCTACGAGATTTACCTGGCGCTGAACGACATCGCCCACAAGAAGACCCGGGTGAACCGGCCCCAGACGAACGGCTTCGTGGAGCGCTTCAACAGAACGCTACTCGACGAGTTCTTCCGCAAGGCCTTCCGGGAGAAGTTCTACGAGTCGGTGGAGGAGCTCCAGAAGGACCTGGACAAGTACCCGCGCTTCTACAACACGGAGCGGCCCCACCAGGGCTACCGCGACATGGGCAAGCGCCCCGTTGACACGGTGGAGGCGTTCGTTCAATCGTCAGGGAAGGAGGCTAGTTGAACACGCAATTGGGAAGTCAGACAAATCGGTAGTAGAGGTAACGCAAAAGTAAAGTATAGGCGAGGAAAATTGAGATGGTCTTTGTAATAAAGAAGAAGATGGCTGGCCAATTCATCCAACGAGGAGTATAAACCTCATCGTCTTCCGAGGCCCCAGATCTCTCTTTACACCAACCGCGAATTCCCCAAATCGCGGTTGCGATAACGTAGTGCATGAAGTCAAGGGCAAGCCCGATTAAAATGAGAAATGCCACAGGAATCAGTTGGGATGGAACTATCCATCCAGTTCCTACTTTATCTTCTTTAAATATCCAAATTAGCGCAATCCCAGCCAATCCAAGTTGTCTGGCAATGTCACTTGATTTGCCAGAGTGCATATAATAGGTTTCTCTCCACTTCTCAAGTTTCATGTATGCTTTCGCCTTTCAACAAGTCATCTCCGTGCCATCCTGGGGCCAGTGCTTCCAGTACCCCTATGTTTTGAAGGCACCGCCTTCTTCTTGGCCGCTTTCTTTTTAGACCCCTTCTTCTTGGCCGCTTTCTTTTTAGACGCCGTCTTCGCCGACATTTATGTTCCTCCTACGTGGTAGTTTCAATTCGCAAGATTATTTTTTCCTAGGACCAGTGCTGGTGGTGGGCTTGGGACTGGTAGAACCCGTTTTTTCTGTAAATATTTTCGGCTTAGGAGAAGATTGAGGAATTGGTTTTGATGCTGGCTTACTGGGTTTGTTTTGGGAAGTCATGTCAGTATTTCCTCCGGGAGGGTCAGAGAAATCAGTTTTCCGAAAAATGTAAAAACAGATAGAACTATCGCATAAATTCCATCAGATTTCCATGAATCGTAGTCACTCCCCTTCCCCACACAAAACCCCCTTCCCCCCCTAGCTGAAGTTCTCCTTCTGCAGCTCCTCGGCGAAGAGCTTGGCCTGCCTGAAGCACGCGGCGGGGCTGGGCGGGTTGAGGAGGTCGGGCTTGCCGGTGAAGGCGGCGACGTAGAGGTCCTTGGCGAGCTCGGCGATGAATTTCTCTTTCTCGGTTGCGTACAAAGGAGCCATGTTTTCCCTTTCGTCTTGGAGGCGTTCCCGTGCGCCCATGAACCGGCCCGCCTGGAGGGGCCGGCGGGAGGATGATAGCACGCTCCCGTACATTC
Organism: Candidatus Tectimicrobiota bacterium; assembly: GCA_016184445.1. Lineage (GTDB taxonomy): Bacteria > UBA8248 > UBA8248 > UBA8248 > UBA8248 > 2-12-FULL-69-37. Next base: position 1,692 of record JACPCT010000274.1, read on the forward strand.
GTAGGGAAGCAAAAAACCGCCCCGGGCGGCGGCCGTGTACCGCCGCCCGGGGCGGTGAACTCCCCCCTCGGGAGGGGAGAGGCTTACTGGATGGCGATCTTGAAGGGCTTGGCCTTCTCGGTGAGGGGGATGCGGACCGTGAGGACGCCGTCCTTGAGCTCGGCGTGGGTCTCGGTCTCGGCGACGATGCCGGGGAGCGCCACGCGGCGGCTCACCGAGCCCATGCGCCGCTCGCGGCGGTAGTAGCGCTCGCCCTGCTCTTCGCTCCCGGCCTCGTAGCCGGCGCTGATGGAGAGGATGCCGTCGTGCACCTGGACGTCGACGTCCTCCCGCTTGTAGCCGGGGAGGGAGGCGCGGACGACCATCTCCTTCTCGGTCTGGGAGATGTCGAGGGGCAGGGTGCCCTCCTCGAGCTCGAAGCTCTCCAACCCAAGGCCGGGCCGGAAGTAGGAGTCCTCGAAGAGGCGGCCGAAATTCTGGAGCAGGCTCATGGGGTCCCGGGTGACAAGGGTGGTCATGGTGTGTCTCCTTTCTGGTTCGTTGGTTCTGGGCCTTTTCCCAATCAATCCACGCGGTGTGTGCAGGGGGCCCGCGCCCCCATTAATCTTATCTGTTACGTAGTATATAATCTTAGCGTTTAATTGTCAATTTATTTCATGGTGGTGTTTTCAGGGATTTTTAATGAAAATAATAAAATATTTTGCGTCTTTTTTCCCGGGGGAAAGGTTGGGGGATCGGAATTTGATGGAATTTGATGCTATGGCCCCCGGGCGGGGGGGGGTAGGTTGGCTTGGGGGGGCGTGGGGGCGGGTTCCGTCTGTAGGGGCGGGCCGGCTCGGCTCCGCCGAAGGCTTCGCCGGAGGCAGCCCGGCCGCCCCTACAAAGGGGGATGCGGATGGTGCCCGGCGGGCCTTCATGGGTCCGCAGGGGCGATGCATGCCTTCCTTCGCCCGCCGACCCGTTCTCCGCGGCAGCGGCGCTGCCGCTGCGGAGGGTGGAAGCGGGCTACGCGAAGGCGGGGCATCGCCCGCTGGCGCGAGGGGGGCGAACACGGGGTTTCGCCACAGGTCATGGGGAAAGGGGTTTCCGGGGGCGGGTTTGAAACCCGCCCCTACAGAGGGGGGGCAGGTGTCATTTGCAGGGGCAGCCCGGCCGCCCCTGCGGATGATGCCCCGGGGGGGATGAGGCGGGTGTCCACGTTTTTCACGGACGTTCACGCGGGAAAAATGGAGGGTGTCCGGGGGTTTCACGCTTATTAACGGATAATACCGCCTGTTTTTTTTATTCGCCCTCGTATTTGTGGCGCTTCCAGGAGTAGCCGGGCTCGAGGAGGGCGCCAGGGGCGGCGGCGGTCTCCAGGAGGCCCAGGGCGTCGAGCATGACTTGGCGCTGCTGGGCGGGGCGGCCGGGCTCCCCGAGGGGGTGGCCCAGGGGCCAGCGGAGGAAGAGGGCGCGAGGGGGCCGCACCTGGAGGGTGATCTCCTTGACGATGCTGACCGAGACGGTGGGGATCCCCGCCGCCTCGACCGCCCGCGCGACCAGACCCACGGTCCGGTTGCAGAGCCCTCAGGCGGGGGTGAGGAGGACGGCGTCGGCCCCCGTCTCGGCGAGCCTGCGGGCGGCCGCGGGGGCGGTCTCGCGGGCCAGCCTCCCGACGAGGGAGCCGTCCACGTGGCCCATGAAGCCCAGGTGCAGCGGCGCCGGTCCCTGGATGCGGCCCCCGGCCGCGAGCTCCGCCAGGCGGTCGAGGGGGAAGACGACGTTGATGTCCCGGTCGGCGTCGCGGTGGTCGTAGTAGTCGTGGGTGATGACGAGCTCCCCGCGCGGCGCGCCCGAGGGGATCTCGCGGAAGGTGGGGTCGCCGTCCTTCTCCGCCATGTCGAAGGGCGCCTGGCTCTTGAGGTGGACGCCGCCCGTGGTCACCAGGGCGAGGCGGCACCCGGCGAGGGGTTTCGCGAGGGCCGCCCAGGGCTCGTCCCCGGCCGCCGGGGCGAAGCTCCGCCCCCGGGCCCAGCGGTCCACGAGGGAGGGGAAGAGGCCGAGCGCCCGGGCGATGAGGCGGTTCTTCGCGCGCCGGAGGACCATGACGCCACCCCCTTCCCGTCCGCCCGCCCAGGCGCCCGGTGCGGGCGGGGACGGGAGCGGGGATCAGGTGAGGGAGATCCGGATGCCCTTGCGGGGGGACCTCAGGGTGAACATCCCGCCCCCCAGGAAGACCGCGGCCACCGTGGCGATGAGGAGGAAGAGGGAGTACTCGTAGCCCCACGCGGCGGCGCGGCCCTCGGCGGCGCTCACGACGACGCCCCGCATGAAGAAGCCCTGGTTCAGATGGACGAAGAGCACCGCCCCCGCCATGATCGGCACGTTCAGCAGGGCCCCGATGCGCGGGTAGAGGCCGATGACCAGCATGGCCCCGCCGGCGAGGTGGCCAAGCACGATGAACCAGGCGGAGACCAGCGGGAAGGGGACGCCGTACATCTGCTGGTTGGCCTGGGCGAGGGCCTGCACGCCGATCACGGCCCCGGCGTAGTACGCGTGCATGAGGTAGTAGGCCCCGAGCGCCAGGCGGAGGAGGGTGGCCCCGAAATCCCGGGCGCGTCCCATGCGGCTGTTCATCCGTCTCTCTCCTCTGGGGACGGGGCGCGGCCCGCCCCGGGGAGGGGCGCAAGGCTCCCTGGGAGCGGCCCCGCCCATGAGCCCCGCGCGGCGCCGCCCCATATTGATCCATCTTCGTCCCCGATTCCAGGCCCAAAATGCCCCCGGCCCCCCGGACGGCCCGCGGCGGGGCAGGAATGGCCGGGCGGCCCCGGTTGTTCCCGCAACGGCGAAACAGAGCGGGGAAGGCGCCCCCTGTGGGACGGAGGCGCGGGGCAATCCAATGGGAATCAACCAGATGGAGGGCGGCGCGATGCGCCCGCGCGGTTTAAGACCAGGCTTCCTCATCCTGGCCTTCCTCCTCGCCCTGGCCCTCCTCGCCGCACCGGCCGCCCGGGCGGCCGCCCCAGTCAATGTGGCCAGGGGGAACCTCGCCCTCCGGGGCCACGACCCCGTCGCCTACTTCGAGGAAGGGAAGCCCGTCCGGGGCAGGGCGGAGCACGTCTTCTCCTGGATGGGGGCGGCCTGGCGCTTCGCCAGCGCCAAGAACCGCGAGCTCCTCCGGGCCGACCCCGGGCGCTGCGCGCCCCAGTACGGCGGCTACTGCGCCTAGGCGGTGAGCCAGGGCTACACGGCCGACATCGGCCCCGCCGCCTGGAAGATCGTGGACGGGAAGTTCTACCTCAACTACAGCAGGCCGGTGCAGCGGGACTGGGAGAAGGACATCCCCGGCCACATCGCCAAGGCCGACAAGAATTGGCCCGGCGTCCTCGAGAAGAAGTAGGCACGGCCGGGAGGCGCGCCGATGGACACTCCTCGCTTCATCCGCACGGCGATCGCGGGCGGCCTGCTGGGCGCGGCGGCTTTCTGGCTCTACCAGGTCGCCTTCCAGGGAGGGACGATCACCGCCTTCATCGGGGGCCAGATCGTGAGCCAGGGGAAGTATCCCCTCCCTCCTTCCCTGGTGGGCTGGGCCGTGCACCTGGGGGTGAGCCTCTCCTACGCCGCCCTGACGGCCCTCCTGCTCCAGGTCCCCTTCCCCTCGCCGGAGGCGGTGAGGCGCGGCGCCGGCCTGGCCATCGCCCTCGCCCTCGGCTGGGCCACCACCAAGGTCGCCCCGCCCGCCATCCAGATCACCATCAGCCTGCTCAGCCGCAAGGGCTTCCCCTCCCCCCTGTGGGAGCTAAACGAGGGGGTGGGCCACCCGCTCTGGAACCACCTCCTCTTCTTCGCCCTGGTGTGGGCGGTGGACCTCCTCGGCGCCTCCCGCGCCGCCCTCTCCCTTCCAGCGGTGGGCGGCGGGCCCAGGCGGACGGCCTGAGCCTTTTCCTTTCCCGCACCTGATACAATGGCCGCGCCCCCCTCCCCGGGGGCGCGCCTCACGGATGCCCAGGAGGGAGACGGAGCCACCATGGCGCAAACCAGCCCCGGCACCGGAGGGCGGCTCATGCTGAAGCGGTGGCTCCCCGCGGCCGCCCTCCTCGGCGTCCTGGCCCTCTTCTTCCTCCTGGGCCTCGACAAGCACGTGTCCTTCGCCTCCCTGCGGGAGAACCACGGGCTGCTCCAGGACTGGGTCCGGCGGCTGGGGTGGAAGGCCCCCATCCTCTATGTCCTCCTCTACATCGCCGTGGTGGCCTTCTCGATCCCCGGCGCCGGGGTGATGAGCCTCGCGGGCGGCTTCCTCTTCGGCACCCTCCTGGCCACCCTCTGCATCCTGGCGGGGGCGACGGCGGGCGCCTCGATCCTCTTCTTCATCGCCAAGACCTCCCTCGGCGACCCCCTCCGCGGGCGGGCGGGCCCCTGGATGAAGCGGATGGAGGAGGGCTTCGCCGAGAACGCCCTGAGCTACCTCCTGGTGCTCCGGCTGGTGCCTCTTTTCCCCTTCTTCATCGTGAACCTGGTGCCCGCCTTCCTCGGGGTGCCGTTCCCCACCTTCGTCCTCGCCACCTTCATCGGCATCATCCCGGCCACCTTCGTCCTCGCCTCGGTGGGGGCCGGGCTGAGCAGCGTCCTGGAGGGGGGCGGCGAGTTCAGCGTGGGGTCGATCTTCACCCCCCAGGTGATGACCGCCCTGATCGGCCTGGCCCTCCTGGCCCTGATCCCCGTCGCCTACAAGAAGCGGAAGGCCCGCGGCGGCGCGCACCCAAGGAGCGCCCCATGAGCGGCGCGGCCCTCGAGCCCCGCGACACCCACAACGGGCGCCTCCTCGCCAACGTCCATCCACCGGATTGGCGGAACCCGGAGGCCAAGGGGACCTACAACCTCGTCGTCCTCGGGGGCGGCACGGCGGGGCTGGTGGCGGCGGCGGGCGCGGCGGGCCTCGGCGCCCGGGTGGCCCTCATCGAGAGGGCCCTCCTGGGGGGCGACTGCCTCAACTTCGGCTGCGTGCCCAGCAAGGCCCTCCTGCGGAGCGCCCGCGCGCGCGCGGAGGCGGGGGGAGAGCCGGGCCCGGGCTTCGCCGCGGCCATGGAGCGCGTGCGGCGCCTTCGGGCCGAGATCAGCCGCCACGACTCGGCCGAGCGCTTCCGGGGCCTGGGGGTGGACGTCTTCCTGGGCGAGGGGCGCTTCACCGGGCCGCGCACGGTGGAGGCAGGGGGCCAGACCCTGCGCTTCGCCCGGGCGGTGGTCGCCACCGGGAGCCGGGCGGGGGTGCCCCCCATCCCCGGGCTGGCGGAGGCGGGCTACCTCACCAACGAGACCCTCTTCAGCCTGACCGGGGCGCCCCGGCGGCTGGCCGTCATCGGGGGCGGGCCCATCGGCTGCGAGATGGCCCAGGCGTTCCAGCGGCTGAGGACGCAGGTGACCCTGCTTGAAGTCGCGGACCGCCTCCTCTTGAAGGACGACGCCGGGGCCGGGCGCATCGTGCTCGAGGCGCTGCGCCGGGACGGGGCGGAGGTGAGCCTCTCGGCGAAGATATCCCGCGTCGAGGCGCAGGGAGAGGAGAAGGTCATCCATCTCGCCGGCGCGGACGGGGAGGAGCGCGTGGTGCGGGCGGACGCCATCCTCGTGGCGGCGGGGCGGGTGCCCCGGGTGGAGGGCCTGGGCCTGGAAGCCGCGGGGGTCGCGTTCGACCCCCGGAAGGGGGTGCGGGTGGACGACCGGCTGCGCACCACCAACCCGCGCGTCTACGCCGCCGGGGACGTGTGCTCGCGCTACCAGTTCACCCACGCGGCGGACTTCATGGCCCGCACGGTGCTGGCGAACGCGCTCTTCCACGGGCGGCAGAGGGCCTCCGCCCTCGTCATCCCCTGGTGCACCTACACCGACCCCCAGGTGGCCGCCGTGGGGACGGCCGAGGCCGAGGCGGCCGGGGAGGGGATCGAGACGCAAGCCTTCCTCCAGCCGCTCGAAGGGGTGGACCGCGCGGTGCTGGACGGGGAGACGGAGGGCTTCGCCAAGGTGTGGGTGCGGAAGGGGACGGACCGGATCGTGGGCGCCACGGTGTTCAGCAACCCGGACTTCCCGGGCGGCACATACACCAGCGTCACCACCGGGTCCGGGGGCGGCTACACGCTGAACGGCCTCGTCGTCGGCAGTTACCGGCTGAGCGCCCAGGCCGACGGCTTCGCGACGCAGTGGTACAGCGCCAAGCCGGTGCACCATCTCGCCGATCACGTCGTCGTCGCCAAGGACCAGACGACAAGCGGCGTCAACTTCACGCTCGCCTCGGGCGCCGGCGGCATCAGCGG
>JACPCT010000463.1 GCA_016184445.1 Candidatus Tectimicrobiota bacterium
CAGCGCCGTCACCGCCGAGCGGGCGAGCACCCGCCGCTCCATCCGCCCCACCCTCCACTGCTCGAGCCGCACCCCGAGCCGGTAGAGAGGCCGGGCGAAGGCGGGGAGGCCCTCCTCCCGGGCGCGGGCCTCCTCGGCCAGCTCCCCGCTCCAGGGGGCGAAGAAGGTGTAGACCCAGGGTGCCCGGGGCCCGGCGAGGCCCAGCGCGTAGGCCGAGAGCCCCTGGCAGCCGTGGATGACGTCGGGCGGCTCCTCCCCGATGAGCCTCCGCCCCGCGGCGGCGCAGGCCCGGACGGCGGAGAGGTAGCCGTCCGCGAAGGTGCGGCGGCGCGAGCTCCAGCGCCGCACCCTGAAGCCCTCCATCTCCTCGTCCGGCCCAGGAGGCGCGTTCACCCGGCCCGCCAGCACCCGCACCTCGTGGCCGCGCGACGCCAGCTCGCGGCTCCAGCCGAGCACCACCCGCTCCGCCCCGCCCAGCGTGTCGGGCACGAAGCTGTCCACCACCATGAGGATGCGCATCGGGAGCGCCGCCCTCTCCGCCGGGAACCCCTGCCCACGCCCATCCGCCCACTCTAGACCGCCCCCGGGAGGGGAGACAAACCCCTCCGCCCCCTTGACAGCCAGGGATGGGTGGGCGAACGTCAAGGGCCTTGGGGGGGTCTCCCTCCGCACTCCACTCTCTTCGGAGGCACGGCGATGGAGGAGCGCAGGGCGCGCCTGCGCGCCCTTCTCGGGGCCGGCCGGCCGGTCCTGGCCCCCGCCTGCCTCGACCCCTTCAGCGCCCGGATGGTGGAGCGGGCGGGCTTCGGGGTGAACTATTTGACCGGCAACGGCGCCTCGGCCGCCCACCTGGGGCGGCCCGACGTGGGGCTCATGACGCTCAGCGAGGTGGCCGGCGTCTGCCGCAACGTCGTCCAGGCCACCACCATCCCCCTCATCGCCGACGCCGACACGGGCTACGGCAACGCCCTGAACGTCATCCGCACGGTGCGGGAGCTGGAGGCGGCGGGCGTCTCCTGCATCCAGCTCGAGGACCAGATCACCCCCAAGCGCTGCGGCCACCTGCCGGGGTCCAAGCCGGTGGTCCCGCTCGAGGAGCAGCTCGGGAAGCTCCGCGCCGCCCTCGACGCCCGGCGGGATCCCGGCTTCCTCATCCTCGCCCGCACGGACGCCGCGGCCGGCCACGGCCTGGAGGAGGCCATCCGCCGCGCCATCGCCTACCGGGAGGCGGGGGCCGACCTGACCTTCATCGAGGTGGAGGGGAGGCCGGAGGAGCTCCGGCGCATCGGCCGGGAGGTGCCGGGCCCCCTGGCCGCCACGCTGGATGAGTCGCGGCGGGAGCCCGCGTTCTCGATCGAGGAGATGGGCGGCCTGGGCTTCCGGCTCATCGTCTACCCCGGCATCGTCCGCTGCACCTACCTCAAGGCGGTGGGCGAGGTGCTGGCGGCGCTCCAGCGCGAGGGCTCCACGCGCTCGGTGCGCGGCCTCATGGCCACCTTCGAGGAGTACAACGAGGCGCTGGGGATCGGGGAGGTGAAGGCGTGGGAGGAGAAATACCTCCGCGCGTAGCCCCGCTCCCGCCAGGCTCCATTCTTTCGAGGAAGCGAGCATGATCACCGTTGGCATGTACTACGACGTGCGGCCCGGCAAGGAGCAGGAGTTCGAGACGGCCTTCGAGAAGGTCATCGAGGCGCTGGGCGGCCAGTCCGGCCACAAGGAGAGCTTCCTCTACCGGCAGGTGAAGCGGCCGCGCTCCTACGCCATCCTCTCGGAGTGGGACTCGCAGGACGCCTTCACCGCCTTCATCCGGAGCGAGACCTTCAAGCAGGTGGCGAGCTGGGGGAAGGCCGAGATCCTCGAGGCCCGGCCGCGCCACAAGGTCTAAAGGTCTATGGCAAGGAGAGCGACCTCCACTAGCCGCCGAACCTCGGCATGTCTTTCACCGTAGCCGGATGCGGCGTCTCCTCCCTCTCCCTCTGGGAGAGGGCCGGGGTGAGGGTGGATTTGAGGGCACCGATGGATTTTCCCTCACCCCCATCCCCTCTCCCAAGAGGAGAGGGGAGCGGAGGAGCGCGAGGGTTATTCCCTCATGGCAGCCGTTTGGCGCTGAACAACGCGTCTCGGCTTCACCTCTTGGCCTCCCCCTCCCCCCGGGCCGCGGCATGAGCGGCGCGCGGGAGGCTCAGCCGGGGCCCTCCATCGTGGTGCTCTGCCTCCTCATCTTCCTCGCGGTGCTCCCGGTCACCCTCCTCGTGCCCATCCTCAAGCCCCTGGTGGCGGACCGCTACCCGGTGGGGCCTTCCAGTCCATCAACATGGTGGGGGCCATGCTGGCCGCCCCGGCGGCGGGCTGGTTCGCGGACCGGCTGGGCTGGCGGAGGCCCCTGGTGGCGGGGGCGTTCCTGCTCGACGCGCTCCTTCTTCTCTCCCTCGACCGGGCGCCCGCCTACCCCGCCCTGATGGCGATCCGCTTCGCCGAGGGCGCGGCCCACATCGCCGCCCTGACCTGCGTCATGGGGGCCGCGCTGGCGCTCGCCCAGCGCCACGGGGAGCGCGCGGGGGCGATGATGGGGGCGGTGGGGGCCTCGATCGTCTTCGCGGTGGCGATCGGGGCGGGGCTGGGGGGAATCCTCGCCCGGGGCGGGGTGGGCCGGGCGCTCTGGGGGGCGGCGGCCCTGGGCGTCCTCGGCGCGGCGGCGAGCCTCTGGGCCCTGCGGGGGGAGGAGGGCGCGCGCGCGGAGGGGCCGGAGGGCGGCCTGGCCGCCCTGGCCCGGGTGGCGCGGGAGGACCGGGCCGTGCTCATCCCCTGCGTCTTCACCTTCTGCGAGCGCCTGACGGTGGGGATCCTGATCTCCTCGTTCGCCCTCTACCTGGGCGGGGTGCTGGGGCGGCCGCCCTCGGCCATCGGGCTCTTGATGAGCCTGGTGCTCTTCCCCTTCGCGCTGCTGTGCTACCCCTTCGGGAAGCTCAGCCGGGTGTGGCCCAAGAGCGTGATGGTGGCGGGGGGCGCCCTGCTCTACGGGATGGCGCTGGCGGTGCTGGCCTGGGTGCCGCCCGGCTGGCTGCCGGCCTGGATGATCCTCTTGGGGGTGGTGAGCGCCGTGAACTTCGCCCCGAGCCTGGCGATGGTGGCCGACCTGGCGGGGGCCGGGGCGCGCTCGACGGCCATGGGGGCCTTCAACGCGGCGGGCTCGCTGGGCTTCCTGCTGGGGCCCCTCCTGGGGGGGGCGGCGGTGCAGTGGGCCTTCGCCGCCGGGATGAGCCCGCGCGCGGCCTACGCCCTCGCTTTCCTGGCGGGAGGAGGCCTCACCGTCCTGGCCGCCCTCCTCGCCGTCCCGCCGCTGGTGCGGCTGGTCCGGGCCGGGCGGACAACCTAGCGGAAAATTCAGGACAAAAACGTAGGGGCAGGCCCCCGCGCCTGCCCCGCCGAAGGGCGGCGACGGGGGGGCCGCCCCTACCCGAAAAGGCCACCCGCAGGGGCATTCAATTGAACGCCCCGCCTAGAACCCCTTCTCCAGGAGCTGCCGGATGCTCGCCGGGTCCAGGTCGCCGGTCGTGCGCCCCTTCTCGCTCTTTCCCTTGAACACGATCAGGGTGGACTGCCAGCGCACCTTGTGGCCGCGCAGGAAGTCCTTCTGCTTGTCGAAGTCCACCTGGAAGACGGCCATCCCCTTGAACTTCTCCTCCCGCAGGAGGCCCTCGAGGAGCGGCACCTGCCGCTGGCAGGTGCTTCACCACTC
>JACPCT010000434.1 GCA_016184445.1 Candidatus Tectimicrobiota bacterium
TGGGCTCCCCGAGGTTGGCGCCCAGGGAGACGCAGGCCGTCAAAAGCCCGCCTTCTTGATCCGGGCGACGGCCTCCCGGAGGCGCGGCTCGGGGACGGTGAGGGCCATGCGGACGTAGCCCTCGCCGGACTTGCCGAAGCCCACGCCCGGGGTGGTCACCACGCCGCTGGTCTTGAGGAGGCGGGCGGTGAACTCCATGGAGGTGTAGCCCCCGGGGCACTTCACCCAGAGGTAGAAGGTGGCCTTGGGCTTGTTGGCCCTGAGGCCCAGCTCCTTGAGCCCCTCCAGCATCACGTCGCGGCGGCGCTGGTAGGTGCGGCGCATCTCCCCGACGCCGGCCTGGTCGGCGGTCAGGGCCCTGAGGCCCGCCTCCTGGACGGCCTGGAAGACGCCCGAGTCCACGTTGGTCTTGATGGCCCCCAGGCCGGCGAGCACGTCGGCGTTGCCGACGGCGAAGCCGATGCGCCAGCCCGTCATGTTGTAGGTCTTCGAGCAGGAGTGGAACTCGACGCCCACCTCCTTCGCGCCGGGGACGCTCAGGAAGCTCGCGGGCTGGTAGCCGTCGAAGGACATCTCGGAGTAGGCGTTGTCGCTGCAGACGATGAGATCGTGGCTCCTGGCGAACTCGACCACCTCCCGGTAGAATCCCGCCTCCGCGCAGGCGGCGGTCGGGTTGTTCGGGTAGTTGATGAAGATGAGCCTGGCCTTCTTCGCCACGTCGGCCGGCACGGCCCCGAGGTCGGGCAGGAAGCCGCGCTCCTCCTTCAGGGGCATGAAGTGCGGCTTCCCGCCGGCGAAGTAGGTGCCGATCTCGTAGACGGGGTAGGCGGGGTCGGGCACCAGGGCGTAGTCCCCCGGGTTGGTGAAGGCGAGGGAGATGTGGGCGATGCCCTCCTTGGAGCCGATGAGGGAGAGGACCTCGGTCCGGGGGTCGAGCGCCACCCCGAAGCGCCAGCCGTACCAGTCGGCGCAGCCCTTGCGGAAGCTCAGCAGGCCCTCGTAGGAGGGATACTGGTGGTTCTCGGGGCGGCGGGCGGCGGCGGCGAGCTCCTCGATGACGTGGCCGGGGGTGGGGAGGTCGGGGTCCCCAATGCCCAGGCTGATGATGTCCTTGCCCTCCGCGATGGCCTCCTGCTTCATCTTGTCGATCATGGCAAAGAGGTAGGGGGGGAGGCGCTTGAGCCGCTCGGCGCGCTCGATGGAGATGGCCGGCATGGGGCTCCTCAAAAAAAGGGCGAATGGTCCGCGGCTTCAAGGAATCCAGGGGTTTTTCCGCCTCCGGACCGGGGCGGAAGCGGGCGCACGCTACCACGCCCGGGAGGGGCGGGCAAGCCCGGATTCCCAGGCCCCCCGGCCCTCTCCGATTCTTTCCAAACGGTGACATACCTCGCAAAAAATGGTGGAAATAAGAGATAAATGTCAGTAAAATACCAATTTAGCATGATGGTGGAGGGGAGAGCCGCCTAATGCGCGGAGAAGATGCGGAAGATGGGTCGGCCCGGCGTGATATGAGAAGTTTCATTTTCACGTTTCCATTCCCCCAAAATGAGACCAGGGGGTTATGCGTTCCCAGGACGCGAGGCCGCAATGAAGGCTGATTCGGCTGCCCAAGACCTGCGTTTTCTGGTGATCGAGGGCCAGAACGATCTGCGCCGGACGATCGTGGGGAGCCGATGACCTGGGCCGGACCGTAACCGCGAAGATCTTTAAAGGCGTCTTAATCCGACCGGCGCAAGCGTCGCAGCAGCAGCGTTTCGTGCGTGAAAGCACCCTCCTCTCCTCCGTCGCCTTCCTCCTCATGAGCCGCAAGGGCCAGATGGAGTCGGCCGACGTCGCCGAGGCCAACGAGAACGAGGTGGACGGCCTCCTCATCAAGCCGCTCAACCAGCAGGAAATCGAGGCGAAGATCAAGGAGATCGCGAAGCGCCGGGCCGACATGCTCGAGCCCAACATCTCGCTCGCCCGGGCGGCGGGCTTCACCGACATCGGCGCCTTCGACGAGGCCGAGGCCGAGCTCACGAACGCCCAGCAGAAGAAGCCTGAAGCCCCCCGGGTCTGGCTCAAGTCGGGCGACCTCTACCAGGAGATGGGCAAGGGGGAGAAGGCGAAGACCGCCTACAAGCAGGCCACCAAGGTGGACGACGACTGCGCCAAGGCCTACGACAGCCTCTCCACCCTGCTCGAGAAGGAGGGGAAGAAGGAGGAGGCCTTCGCCCTCCTCCAGCGGGCCTCCCAGATCAGCCCCCGCAACCGCGACCGCCAGTTCCGGATCAGCAAGGCCCTCCTCGAGAAGGGCAACGAGGACGAGGCCCGCATCGCCCTCCACAAGGCCCTCTCCAACGAGACGAGCGACGCCGCCCGGAGCGCGGCGGCGGCCGAGTTCTTCCTCTCCGTCGGCCGGGCCGACATGGCCGAGGCCGAGTACGCCTTCGCTATCGAGGCGGACCCCGAGAACGTCCACTACTTCAACCGCCTCGGCATCGCCTTCCGCCGCCAGAAGAAGTTCAAGGAGGCGGTGGAGAACTACCGCAAGGCCCTCGTCATCGCGAAGAACGACCCGGTCATCTACTTCAACCTGGCCCTGGCCCTGGCCGAGAGCGGCGAGATGCAGCAGGCGGTCGGCTCCCTGCGCCGGGCCCTGGTGATCGACCCCCACTTCAAGGAAGCCGAGAACCTCATGAAGAAGCTCTCCGGCGGGGGGAAATAGCCTCCCTCGGGCGTTTGCCTTTTCGTCTTCGGCCCACGCGGGCGAGAGAGACCCCCTCTTTCTGGAGGGGCGAAGCCCGGCATCGGCGAGCCTGACCCGGCTGAGCCCGCCGATGCCAGCCGAGCCGTATTCCCCCCTGCGGGTTCTTGCCAGCGATCTCCCCTCCCCCCAACCTCCTCCCGGAAGGAGGGGGGGCGCGCGAACCAGCGGGAGGATCCGCAAGGGCGGGTTTGAGCGCATCGCCGGCCAGGGGCGTTCCAGGGAGCACCCCCGCAAGCCCAAGGCGCCGCCCCGCTTGTGCCGCCCGGGGCCCCTTGTGCTAGCATGGAGGCGCACTGAATCCGGGTCCTCCGGGGTCCTCACCGGGCCCGGCCGCCCAGGCGGCCCCGCCCCCGCCCATCCCCCGGCGGCCTCCCGCCGCGATTGCCGCCGCGATTGGAGGAGTCGTTCCCGATGGCGCACGTCATCGCCGAGCCCTGCATCGGCACCAAGGACACGGCCTGCGTGAAGGCCTGCCCGGTGGACTGCATCCACCCCTACGCGGGCGGCTCCAAGGGCGGCTTCGACGCCGAGAAGCAGCTCTACATCGACCCCGCCGAGTGCATCGACTGCGCCGCCTGCGTCCCGGCCTGCCCGGTCGCGGCCATCTTCGCCGAGGGGGACCTGCCCAGCCAGTGGCAGAAGTACGCCGCCATCAACCGCGACTGGTTCGCGAACCTGGGCGCCGCCCCCGCGGCCGCGCCCGCCGCGGCGGCCGCTTCGGGCGGAGGGGCCGCGGCCGCCCCCGCCAAGAAGGCCGCGCCCAAGCCCGAGCCCAAGCCCGAGCCCCTCGTCCTCTCGCCGGAGGAG
>JACPCT010000095.1 GCA_016184445.1 Candidatus Tectimicrobiota bacterium
AGCTCGGAGGCGGGGTCGGGGATGCCGGCCAGGGCCTCCTGGTCGGCCCGCCCCAGGGGGCGGACGGCGTCGTAGAAGCCCGGCACCCGCACCCGCCCGTCCGGCCCGCGCAGGGCCTGGACGGCCTGCATGAGCCGCCAGAAGGGGCTCTCGACGGCGCCGCCGTAGCTCCCGGAGTGGAGGTCCTTCCCCGCCCCGCGCGCGATCAATTCCAGGTACAGGAGCCCCCGGCAGCCCAGCGCCAGGGTGGGGCGGCGGGAGGGGTGGAGGCTCCCGTCCGAGGAGCAGGCGATGTCGGCCCCGAGGAGGGCGCGGTGCTGGAGGACGAACTCGCGGAGGTGGGTGGAGCCCATCTCCTCCTCCCCCTCGATGAGGAACTTGACGGTGACGGGGAGGGGCGTGCCGGTGGCCTTGAAGGCCTCGAGCGCCTTGAGCTGGGCGAAGTGCTGCCCCTTGTTGTCCCCGGCTCCCCGGGCGTAGAGGCGGCCCTCGCGCACCTGGGGCTCGAAGGGGGGGGAGCTCCAGCCCTCGCCTGCCTCCGCCGGCTGGACGTCGTAGTGGCCGTACACCAGGAGCACGGGGGCGCCCGCCGGGCCCCTCGCCTCCCCGTAGACCACCGGGTGGCCCTCCGTGGGGAGGATCTGGGCCTCGGCCCCCGCCTCCCTCATGAGCCCGGCCAGGTGCCCGGCGGCCTCGCGGACCCCCACGTTCAGGGTGCTGATGGAGGGCAGGCGGAGGTACTCGGTGAGCTGGCGCAGGTGCGCCTCGCGGCGGGAGCGCAGGTGCTCGATGACGGCGGACATGGCCACCTCCCAGGAGGCCCCCCGGCGGGAGCCGTTGCCGAAACAGATGGGTCCGATTATGCTCCCAGGCGGCGCGCCTTGAGAAGAAGGGGGCGCGGCCGCCTCCAAGGAGAACGGACTTGACCATCCGCGACGCCCTGGCCCGGGCCGCCCCGCCCCTCCGGCGCGTGGGGCGCGCCCTCCCGCCGCGGCGGGTGCTCCTCCTCGCGATGCTGGCGTTCTTCGGCGCGAGCTGCGTCCGCCCCCTGCCCCTGGGGCTCCAGCCGCCGGGGCCGGCCGCCTACGGCGTCGCGGAAGAGGAGCTGGCCCTCCCCGCCAGCGTGCCGGGAAGCCACATGGAGGGTTACCTCCTCCGCCCGGAGGTGCCCGATGGGACGAGGATTCCCTGCGCCGTCCTCCTCCACGGGAAGGGCGGCTACTGGCGGGCCTACACCCGCTACGGGCGGGAGCTGGCCGCGCGGGGCATCGCCGCGCTGGTGCTCAACTACTACTCCGTCCATCAGGTGGACCTCGAGGGCTGGAAGACGCCCTTCACCGAGCGGAAGGAGAGCTTCGAGGCCCAGAACGAGGACATCGTCCGCGCCACGGCCCGCTTCGCCCAGGGCCCCCTCTGCGCGGGGGGCAAGGTGGCGGTCGTGGGCTTCTCCCTGGGGGCGGACAAGGCCATCCGGGCCGCCGCGGCGCTGCCCGAGGTGGCGGCCGTGGCCGCCTACTACGGGCCCTACGACTACGTCTCCTTCATCCACGTCCGGGTGAACGCCATCGTCCTCGCCCTGGCCTCGGAGGACCTCCTCCGCTGGAAGAAGTACCTCGAGGAGGCGAGCCCCATCCGCCTCGTCCCGAAGATCCGCGCCCCGGTCTTCCTCCTGCACGGGGTGGAGGACGCCGTCATCCCCGTCGAGCAGAGCCTCCAGATGACCGAGGCCCTGCGGCGGCGCGGGGGGAAATTCCGCATCCACTTCTACGAGGGCGCGGGGCACAACTTCGTCCTCCGCCGGGGGCCCTCCGAGGTCCGGGACGACTCGGTCCGCCGGGTCATCGCCTTCCTCCAGGAGCACCTGCCCGCCGAGGGGAGGGCGCCCGCCGCGGAGGCCCGCAAGGAGGGCGGCGCCCCGTCCTCTCCCCCGCCCGGGGCGGGCGGATGAAGCGCCCCAGCCAACCCTCCCGGCGGCCCACATGCTGGGCCTGTGTTCCGCCCGCTGGCCCGGGGAGGTTTGCCCCGCACCTCCCTTCCGGTAAAATCCTTGCCCCTGCCGGACGGCCCTCCAGAAAGGCCAGGGGCGCGGCACCGGTTCCAGCATGAGGGCATGAATGCTCGACGCCGCTACCGCTCAGGACCTGCGCCGCAAGCACTACAACGCCACGCTGGCCGGGGTGCGGAAGGCCCATGACACCCTGTGGTGCTTCCGGGTGAGGCCCGATTTCCCCGTCCCGGATTTCCAGCCCGGCCAGTACACCACCCTCGGCCTGGGCCTCTGGGAACCCCGCCACTCCGGGGCGTTCCCCGAGGCGGACCTGGACGAGAAGAAGGTCCGCCGCCTGGGCCGGAGGGCCTACTCCGTCTCCCATCCCGTGATGCTCAACCCGGGGAACGGCCACCTGGCGCCCAAATCGCTGGACTACCTCGAGTTCTACATCGTCATGGTGGCGGGCGGCGAGGGCAAGCCCGCCCCCCTCCTCACCCCCCGGCTCTTCCTCCTCGGCGAGGGCGACCGCCTCTACATGGGGGAGAAGTTCACCGGCGAGTACACCCTCGATTCCATGGAGGACATCCGCCGCCGCGACGACGCCCTGGTCGTCTTCGCGGGAACGGGCACCGGCGAGGGCCCCCACAACTTCATGATCTGGGAGCTCCTGCGCTCGGGCTTCAAGGGCCGCATCGCCTCCATCGTCTGCGTCCGCTACCGCGGCGACCTCGCCTACGAGGAGATCTACCGGAACCTCGAGAAGAAATACCCCAACCTCTCCTACCACGCCCTCACCACCCGCGAGGCCGACACCATCCACCACAAGGTCTACGTCCAGGACTACATCGTCTCCGGAAAATTCGAGGACGAGATCGGCCGGCGGATGGACCCCGCGAACACGCACCTCTTCCTGTGCGGCAACCCCGCCATGATCGGCGCCCCCAAGATCCGCGACGGCCAGAAGATCTGGCCCGCCGGGAAGAAGGGGGTCATCCAGATCATGGAGGAGCGCGGCTTCCGGATGGACTGGGGCAAGGCGCGCGGCAACATCCACTCCGAAAAGTACTGGTAGGGGGCCCCGCCCGTGGCCGGCCTCCTCTGCGAGCGCGAGGGGGGCACCGCCCTCCTCCGGCTCAACCGCCCCGCCGCCCGCAACGCCGTGAACGCGGAGATCATGGCGGCGCTCGAGGAGGAGGTGGAGCGCCTCGCCCGCGACCCGGACCTCCGGGCCGTCCTGCTGACCGGATCGGGCGGGGAGGCCTTCTGCGCCGGGGGCGACCTCAAGTGGCTCCAGTCCTTCGCCTCCGCCGAGGAGGGGATGGCCGTGAACGGCCGCATGAAGGGCATCCTATCCCGGCTGGCCGCGCTCCCCGTCCCCGTCATCGCCGTCCTGAACGGCTACGCCCTGGGCGGGGGCACCGAGATCGCCCTGGCGTGCGACATCCGTGTCATGGAAGAGCACGCCTTCCTCAGCTTCCGGCAGGCCCGCATCGGGGTGATGACGGGCTGGGGCGGCGGGGCGAGGCTGCTGCGCCTGGTGGGCCACGGGCGCGCCCTGGAGCTCCTCGCCACCAGCCGCGAGGTCGGGGCCCGAGAGGCCCTGGCCATGGGGCTGGCGAACGCGGCCGCCCCCCGGGGCGGCGGGCTGGAGGAGGGGCTGCGCCTCGCCGCCGAGATCGCCAAGGGCGCCCCGCTCGCCATCCGCGCCATCAAACGGTTCCTGGCCGCGGCCGCGGAGCTCCCGCTGAAGGAGGCCCTGGAGATGGAGGGCGCCCTCTTCCGGCCCCTCTGGGCCTCCGGGGATCACCACGAGGGCGTCCGCGCCTTCATCGAGAAGCGCGGGCCCGCCTTCAAGGGAAGCTAGCCCGCCGGAGGAAGCGAGAGATGACGCGGAAAACCCATCCGCCCCGCCGCTTCGAGACCCGCTCCGGCATCCCCCTCAAGGCCTCCTACGGCCCGGGGGACGTCCCCCCCGGCTTCGCGGCGGAGCCGTCCGGCGAGTACCCCTTCACCCGGGGCATCCACCCCGGCATGTACCGCGGGCGGCTGTGGACCATGCGGCAGTACTCGGGCTTCGGCACCGCCGAGGAGACGAACGAGCGCTACCGCTTCCTGCTCGGCGAGGGCAACACGGGCCTCTCCGTCGCCCTGGACCTCCCCACCCAGCTGGGCCTCGACAGCGACGACGCCCGCGCCGCGGGCGAGGTGGGCAAGGTGGGCGTCGCCATCGATACCCTGGAGGACATGGAGGCCTTGTTCCAGGGCATCCCGCTGGATCGCGTCAGCACCTCCTTCACCATCAACGCCACCGCCGCCATCCTCTACGCCATGTACATCGCCACGGGGCGGAAGCAGGGCGTCCCCCCCGGGCGGCTCACCGGCACCATCCAGAACGACATCCTCAAGGAGTACGTCTCGCGCGGCACCTGGATTTTCCCCCCCGAGCCCTCGCTGCGCCTCATCGTGGACACCATCGAGTACGGCGCGCGCCACACCCCCCGCTTCAACACCCTGAGCGCGGCCGGCGCCCACTTCCGGGACGCCGGGGCCACCGCTGTCCAGGAGGGGGGCTTCACCCTGGCCGACGCCGCGGTCTACGTGGAGCGGTGCATCCGGCGCGGCCTGGCGGTGGACGACTTCGCCCCCCGCATCAGCTTCTACTTCTACACCCACTCGGACTTCTTCGAGGAGGTGGCCAAGTACCGCGCCATGCGGCGCCTGTGGGCCCGAATGCTGCGCGAGCGGTTCGGCGCGAAGAACCCGAGGAGCTGGCTCTTCCGCTTCGGCACCGTCTGCGGCGGGAGCACCCTCACCGCCCAGGAGCCCGAGAACAACATCGCCCGCGTGGCCTTCGAGGCCCTCTCGGCCGTGCTCGGCGGCGCCCAGACCATCTTCACCTGCGCCTTCGACGAGGCCCTCGCCCTCCCCACCGAGGAGAGCGCCCTGCTGGCGCTGCGGACCCAGCAGATCATCGCCCACGAGAGCGGCGTGACGGGCACGGCGGACCCCCTCGGCGGCTCCTACTTCCTCGAGAGCCTGACCGCCCGGATGGAGGAGGACATGGAGAAGCTCATCGCCTCCGTCGAGGCCCAGGGCGGCATGGTGGCCTGCATCGAGCAGGGGGTCATCCAGCGCCGGATCGCCGAGAGCGCCTACCGCTTCCAGCGCGAGGTCGAGGCCGGGGAGCGCGCCATCGTCGGGGTGAACAAGTACGCGGGCGCCCCCTCGAAGCCCCTCCCCCTCTTCGCCGTGGGCCCCGCCCTCGGCCGCCGCCAGGCGGAGCGGCTCGGCCGGGTGAAGGCCGGGCGCGACGCCGCCCGGGCCGATGCCTGCCTCGCCCGCCTGCGGGAGGCCGCCCGGGGGAGCGGGAACCTCATGGAGCCCATCCTCGAGGCGGTGGAGGCCTACGCCACCCTGGGCGAGATGACAGGGGTGCTGCGCGGGATCTTCGGGGAGTTCCGCGAGCCCGTTTCCTTCTGAGCCCTCCCGGCGGTTGCCCGGCCCTCCCAAAATGCGAAATAATGGACCGGTTGCGCCCCCCGTAGGGCCTCCCTCCGGAGGTTTTTGAGCCCCATTTCGCAGGAGGTGCCAGGCGGCATGTGGACCGAATCGAAAAGCCCCAAGAAGGCGCCCACGGACTACAAGTACCGCAGCGCCACGGTGGACCTCGCCTCGGGCAAGATCACTGTCGAGGAGAAGCCCGTCCGTGACATGGAAGACTTCCTCGGGGGCATCGGGCGGGTCTTCAAGGTGCTCTCCCGCTACGACGTGCCCGACCCCTACGCCCCCTCGGCCCCCCTCGTCCTGGAGCTCGGCTGCTTCACCGGCGGCCTCGTGATGACCGGCCTGCGGGCCTTCTTCGGGGGCTACAGCCCCCTGAAGAGCACCCGCAAGGGCGCCCCCTCGGCCATGTGGTCGGCGGGCTCGGACAAGTTCGGCGTCAAGATGGCCTGCGCCGGGATGGACGAGGTCCTCTTCCTCGGCCGCAGCCCCAGGCCCGTCATGCTCGTGGTCCGGAGCGAGGCGCCGGGCGGCCCGCCCGCCCTCGCGCTCGCGGACGCGGCCTCCCTCCCCGGGAAGGACACCCACGAGAAGATCATGTCCCTCAAGGGCCGCTACGCCGACGCCCACTTCGCCGTCATCGGCCCCCCGGGCGAGAACTGGAAGACGAACCGCATGGCCGGCATCGCCCTGAGCTCCTCCAACCAGCTCGAATCGGGCGACTGCAAGCCCCGCTTCTGCGGCCGGGGCGGCTTCGGCGGCGTCATGGGGAGCAAGAACCTCATCGCCGTCGTCGCCCAGGCGCCGGACGACAAGACCGCCGTCTCCGAGGTGGTCAAGGAGGCGAACAAGGTCATCGCCCGGGGCGCGGGCTCCAAGAACTACCGCGACGCCTACAAGGGCGAGGGCGGGGGCGGCACCTGGCGCAACATCGCGGGCCTCCACCCCCTGGGCTGCCTGCCCGAGCGGAACTTCTGGGCCCCGGGCAACACGGACGCCGCGAAGCTCTACCGCTCCTCCTTCGAGAAGCCCTACGTCGTCAAGGACGAGTCCTGCTTCAAGTGCGGCATCGCCTGCCACAAGAACATCTACGACCGCCCCGCGGGCGAGGCCGCCGAGGGGCGCAAGGCCAAGAAGGGCCGCTTCCGCGTCAAGTTCGACTACGAGCCCCTCGACCTCCTGACCGCCAACTGCGGGGTCTACGGCGCCGAGGAGTCCCTCGAGCTCGTGGAACTGGGGGACCAGCTGGGCTACGACGCCATCAGCCTGGGCGCCACCCTGAGCTACGCCATGGAGTGGAACGAGCGCCACCCCGGGAAGCCCGTGCTGGAGGGCCTCCGCTACGGCGACGCCAGGAAGATGATGGCGCTCATGCGGAAGGCCGCCGCCGGCCAGTGCGAGGAGCTCGGCCAGGGCTGCATGCGCCTCGCCCTCCAGTGCGGCGACCTCTCCTTCGCCATGCAGGGCAAGGGGCTCGAATACCCCGCCTACCTCCCCGAGACCAACCCCGGCTACCCCTGGGCGCTGGCGGGCGGCCACATGAGCATGCGCACCTTCCTCCTCCTCATCCTCGACGGCCAGAAGACCGACATGGACTACTGGGAGCGCGCCGTCATGAACGGCATCTACTACACCCGCGACGATATGATCGGCACCTGCAAGTTCGCGGGCGTGCCCGACAAGAACGTGGTGGACTCCATCAACGACATGTACGGCCTCTCGGCGGCCGACGAGGACGTGAAGGGGGCCATCCGCCGCACCTACCTCAGGGGCCGCCTCCTCGAGAAGAAGGTCGGGTACACCGACGAGGAGTACGACATCCCCGCCCGGGTGTACGAGAAGAAGAACACCAACGTGAAGATGCCCTCCTTCATCACCCGCGAGTTCATGGCCGAGCTCAAGAAGAGGGTCGAGCGCAACTGGGACGATCTCACGGAGAAAGAGGGCATTCAGATCCCCGCCTAAGCCGGTTTCATCCGAGCATCGCAGGCATCACCCGCCCCACCCCGGGAAACCAAGGCGGGGCGGGTTTCGCCTGTCTATAAAAACCTGCGGAATAGCCGCTATTCCCCCGCATTATCCCGGACCCTCCCCGCTGGCTCTACAAAAGACGTAGGGGCGAACCTCGTGTTCGCCCATTTCCCCAAATCCAACGGGGCGATCACAAGGATCGCCCCTACAGGATCATCCAGGCAAGACGCTAATTTGCCGTCATTCTGAATGGAGCGGAGCGAGGAATCTGCCTCTTGTTTCAAGCGGATT
>JACPCT010000096.1 GCA_016184445.1 Candidatus Tectimicrobiota bacterium
GCCACCCTGAGCGCGGCGGCCAGCAAGGTCTTCCTCAGCTACCAGCACGGCGGCCTCCTCTTCACCGAGAGCCAGGCGGTGCGGGACGCCATCATCAAATTGGGGGCCGGGGACTCGACGACCACCGTGACGAAGAACTCGAACACCGTCACCGACCTCATCGAGGGGGTGACCCTCACCCTCACGAAGGCCGACCCCGCGGCCGCCGTCACCGTGGACATAACGCGGAGCACGCAGGGGGTGAACGGCGCCGTCAACTCCCTCGTGAAGGCCATCAACGACACCGAGGCCCTCATCGAGAAAAACACCTTCTTCGACTCCAATACCAACGAAACCGGCGCGCTCTTCTCCGACTCGAACCTGTTCATCGTCCGCTCCCGCGTGAGCGCGATCCTGACCGGGGTGGTGGAGAGCGTGCCCGCGGGCAAGCTCCGGGCCCTGAGGGAGGTGGGCATCTCGCTCAGCCCCGACACGGGGAGGTTCATTTTCGACAGCTCGAAGCTGTCCTCCCTGCTGAGCGAAAAGCCCGACGAGGTCCGCAATCTTTTCGCCTCGGTCGCCCTTCCCTCCGACGGCGACATCAAGGCGCTCACCTTCACGGACAAGACCAAGACCAGCACCTCGGCGGGCTACGATCTCCAGATCACCCAGGCGGGCACCCGCGCCACGGACGAGGGGAAGCAGAACGTCTCGGCCGGCCTCACCCAGAACGAGACCCTGACCATCACCGTCGGGGCCGCGGCGGCCACCGTGAGCCTGACGAACGGCATGACCGCCGAGCAGGCGGCCTCCGCCATCAACTCGGCCCTCCAGGGCGCGGTTATCACCAACGTGCGCGCCGTCTTCAACTCCACGACCGGGAAGATCAGCATCCTCCACGACAGCTTCGGCTCGAAGTTCTCCTTCACGGTCAAGTCCAGCCTGGCCAACGGGACGGCGGGCGGCACGGGTCTCGGGGGGCCGGCGGCGGACACCGATGTCCTCTTCATCGGCCGGGACGTGGCGGGGACCATCAACGGCGAGGCGGCGACGGGCGAGGGCCAGACCCTCACCGGGAACACCGGCAACGCGAGCACGGAAGGCCTCCAGCTGCTGGTCGAGCTCACGCCCGATCAGCTCGCCGAGCAAGGGTCCTCCCAGGGCACCGTGAGCGTCTCCCGCGGCGTCGCCTCGCGGCTCGAGGAGCTCCTCGCCTTCCTCACCGACACGAGCCAGGACGGCCCCATCCAGGGCGCCATCGAGGAGGCGAACGAGCGGGTCGAGGACCTCCAGTCGCAGATCGACTCCGTGAACGCGAGGATCGAGCGGGAGCGGCTCCGCCTCAGCGAGCAGTTCGCCCGCCTCGAGCAGGCCCTCGGCACGCTGCAGACCACGAGCGCCTTCCTGAGCCGCCAGCTGGCGCAGATCAGCGCCAACAGCGCCTCCCTCGCCAGCAGCCCGAGGAGATGACCGGGATGAGGAGGCACCGGCCGTGAACGCCAGGAAGTCGTACGGCGCCTACAAAAGCGTCGAGGTGAGGACGGCCTCCCCGGTCCAGCTCCTCATCCTTCTCTACGAGGGCGCCGTGAAGCACATCCGGAAGGGGGAGGCGCTCCTCCAGGGCGAGGACTCCTTCCACGAGGGGGCCGAGCACCTGCTGCGCGCCATGGGCATCGTGACCGAGCTGGCGGGGGTCCTGAACCCCCAGGCTTCCCCCGAGCTGGCCCAGAATCTTTCCGGCATCTACCAGCACGTGCTCGAGCTTCTCAGCGGATCGCTCCGCGAGCGCGACCCCGAAAGGCTTCCCGAGGCGGCCGGCATCATGGAGTCGCTGGGGTCGGCCTGGCGGGAGCTCTCGCAGGGCGCCGCATAGGGGGTGACGCATGACCCGGCAGGCGGCCGATCGCTTCCGCTTCAAGATGGACGAGGAATGGCACGAAGCCCCCGCCGGGGTCGCCACCTACGGCGACCTCGAGGGATGGGTGGCCGGCCGGCTGCGCGGGCAGGGGCGCGTCCTCCTGGGCGCCCTGCACGGGGAGGCGGGGGTGACCCGGGACGAGGCGGGCCGCTGGCAGGCCCGCTCCCTGGGCGAGTTCGGCACCCTGGAGTTCCTCTCGGCGGAGCCCCGGGCCCTGGCCTGGCGCACCTGCGCGGACATGCTGGAGCTACTCGACCGCCTGGCCACGCGGGCCGAGGAGACGGCGCGGGCGGCGGAGGCCGGGGAGCGGGAGAAGACGCTGCGGGGGATCCGGGACTGCGCCGAGGGGTGGAGCCTCGTCCTCCAGTCGCTGCGGGACATGCTCCGCCTCGTCGGCACCGACCCTTCGGCGGTCGAGCTCGAAGGGCGCTCGCTGACCGCCGTGACCCGCGACCTGCGCGAGATCATCGGGAAGATGGGCGAGGCGGTGAGCCGCGGGGAGATGGCCGGGCTGAAGGACATCCTGGTCCACGACCTGGGCTACCACATCGCTCCCATGCGGGAGGGGTTCGAGCACATCCGGGGGAGGCTGGACTAGGATCCGCTGCGCCCGAAGAAGCCAGAAGGCGGTCCTCCGGCAGCGCCGGCGGGCCGCCTTTTTTTTGCCGGCGGGGAGGCTCAGCCGGCGGGCTGGGCGGCGCGCGCCGGGGCGGGCGAGGCCTGCGCCCGGCGGCCCGGGTAGAGCAGGACGAAGAGGAGGGAGACGACCCCCATCGCGAAGCTGAAGCCGATGGCGAGGCTGTAGTTCCCGCTCAGGTCGTAGAGCAGGCCGCCCATGAGGCCCCCCAGGGCCATCCCCACGCTGGCGCCCGAGGTGAAGGTGCCGAAGAGCAGGCCCACCCGCTTGGGGCCGTAGTACTCCCGCGTCACGAGGGGGTACATCGTGCCGTGGCCGCCGAGCCCCAGCCCCACCATCGCGGCCACCACGAAGAAGGCGGGAAGGGTGGGGGAGCCCCACAGCAGGGGGACGGGCAGCGTCTGGAGGAGGAGGGCCGTGAACAGGGCGCGTTTCGCCCCGATGCGGTCCGAGAGGACGCCGATGAGCACCCGGCCCACGAACTGGCCCGCGCCCATCACCCCCGCCAGGCTGGCCGCCTGGACCGGGTTCATGCCCGCCTCGATGGCCATGGGCACGATGTGGAGGATGAGGACCGAGTGGCAGAGGCAGTCGGCCGTGTGGCTGCCCAGGATGGCCCAGAAGGGGCGCCGCTTCACGATCTCGCCCATCCCGAGCGAGGCCTCGGGCAGGAGGGCGTCGGGCGGCTCGTGCGCGGCGCGGCTTTTCCCCGGTCCCGGCGCCTCCTCCCTGCGCTCGGCGGCGGGCCGCAGCAGCAGCGTGACCGGGACGGCCAGGACGATGAAGAGCAGGCCGAGGAAGAGGTAGGCCCATCTCCAGCCGTGGGAGGCGATGAGGTAGCCCGCCAGCGGGGAGAAGAAGATGAGGCCCATCCCGCTGCCCGAGCCCGCCAGGCCCGTCGCGAGGCCCCGGTTCGCCGTGAAGGCGCGCTGGAGATAGGCCGAGACGGGGGTCTGGAGGGCGCTCCGGCCCAGGCCGGCCAGCACGCCCATCAGGAGGTAGAACTGCCAGAGGTTCTGGACGGAGCCGGCGAGGGCGACGCTCCCCCCCGCCAGGAGGGTTCCCGCCAGGATGACGGGGCGGGCGCCGTAGCGGTCGGCCAATCCCCCCACCAGGACCCCGCACATCGCGACCATGGCCATGTAGATCGTGTAGGCGGCCGAGGTGGCCGAGACCGTCCAGCCGAACTCGGCGATGAGCGGCTTTATGAAGATGCCGAACATGAAATTGAAGCCGAAGAAAAGCCCCAGGAGGACGAAGCAGGCCGAGATGATGCCCCATTGCTGGGGGGTGAACGAACGCAAGCGCGGCCCTCCCCGGGAGCCAGCGGAATCCCCATGCCGGCGAGGCATCCTAAGCCGGCGCGTGCGCGGAAACAAGCCGCCGCCCGCCCGCCGCGCGCCGGAGTTGCCTGGAGGGGATGGGTTCGTGTAAGTATCGGGTTTCTTTGCGCCTGGGCTGGGTGCCTGGGCGGGGGGGAGCGATGGCGGTTGAGCGCGAGGTCAAGGGGGGAGGGCGCGGGCGGGCCCCGGCCAAGCCCTGGGGAGGGCGCTTCTCCGGGCGCACCGACCCGCGCGTCGAGGCCTTCACCCAGAGCGTCTCCTTCGACCGGCGCCTTGCCCCCTGGGACATCCGGGGTTCCATCGCCCACGCCGAGATGCTGGGGGCCTGCCGGATCATCCCGCGCGCGGACGCGAAGAAGATCGTCGGGGGCCTCAGGGCCATCCTCCGCGAGGTGGAGAGGGGGCGATTCTCCTTCGACCCCGCCCTCGAGGATGTGCACATGAACATCGAGGCGGCCCTCACCCGCCGCATCGGCCCGGCCGGGGGGAGGCTCCACACCGCCCGCAGCCGCAACGACCAGGTGGCCACCTCGGTGCGCCTCTGGCTGCGGGAGGAGATCGACCGCATCCAGGCCGCCTTGAAGGGGCTGCGCAAGGCCCTCCTCCGGCAAGCCGAGCGGGGGGTGGACTGGGTGATGCCGGGCTACACCCACCTCCAGCGGGCCCAGCCGGTCACCTTCGCCCACCACCTGCTGGCCTACGGCCAGATGTTCCGCCGCGACGCCGAGCGGCTGGCCGAGGCGAGGCGGCGGGTGAACGTCCTGCCGCTCGGCGCGGGCGCGCTCGCGGGCACGGCCCACCCCATCGACCGGCGGATGGTGGCCCGGCGGCTGGGCTTCGCGGAGGTAGCCGGGAACAGCATGGACGCGGTGAGCGACCGCGACTTCGCCGTCGAGTTCGCCGCCACGGCCGCCCTCGCCATGGTGCACCTGAGCCGCCTGGGAGAGGAGGTCGTGCTCTGGGCGAGCGCCGAGTTCGGCTTCGTCGAGCTGCCCGACGCTTTCTCGACGGGCAGCTCCCTCATGCCCCAGAAGCGGAACCCCGACCCGGCCGAGATCGTGCGCGGCAAGAGCGCCCGCGTCATCGGCGACCTCGTGGCGCTCCTCGCCTTGCTGAAGGGATTGCCGCTGACATATAACCGGGACATGCAAGAGGACAAGGAGCCCCTCTTCGACGCGGCCGACACCCTGCGCGCCTGCCTGGAGGTGATGGCCGGCCTGGTGGACGCCGTGCGCCCCCGGCCGGAGCGGATGGCCCAGGCGGCCGAGGGGGGCTACATGACGGCCACCGACCTGGCGGACGCGATGGTGCGCCGGGGCGTCCCCTTCCGGGAGGCCCACGAGGCCGCCGGACGCGCGGTGCGCCTGGCATCCTCGCGGGGCGTCCCCCTCTCGGAGCTCCGCCCGGCCGACCTGAAGAAGGCCGACCCCCGGCTCCGCGCCGCCGACCTGGGAGCCACCGCGCTCGCGCGCTCGGTGGCCTCGCGGCGGAGCGAGGGGGGGGCCTCGCGGGCGAGCGTGCTGCGCCAGATCCGGGCGGAGCGCAAGCGCCTCGATGTCTAGGCGGTCCTGGCTGAAGCGGGCGGCCGCCTGGGCGCTCCTGGCGTGCCTGGGGCTGGCGGCGGCGGGCTGCGGCGTGAAGGGCCGCCCGAAGGCCCCCGACCAGCCCGTCATCCCGGGCCTCTGAGCGGAAGCCTGGCGGCGGGGAGGCGCTCCCGGCCTCCCTCCGGCGGAGAGGGGAAATGCACTATTTCGAGTACAAGGACGGGGAACTGCACGCCGAGGGGGTCTCCCTCTCGCGGCTGGCCCGGGAGGTGGGCACCCCCTTCTACGTCTACAGCCACAAGACGCTGGTGCGCCACTTCCGGGTGTTCGACGAGGCCTTCGCCTCGGTGCCCCACCTCGTCTGCTTCGCCATGAAGAGCAACTCCAACATCGCCATCCTGCGCCTCTTCGCGGGGATGGGCGGGGGCCTCGACATCGTCTCGGGGGGGGAGCTCTTCCGCGGGGTGAAGGCGGGGGTGCCGCCCGAGCGCATCGTCTTCGCCGGGGTGGGGAAGTCCGACGAGGAGATCGCCTGCGCGCTCGAGGCGGGCGTCCTCATGTTCAACGTCGAGAGCGAGGAGGAGCTCGCCAACATCGAGGCGGTGGCCGCGCGGCTGGGGCGCGCGGCCCGGGTGGCCGTCCGGGTGAACCCCGACGTGGACCCGGCCACCCACCCCTACATCTCGACCGGCATGAAGAAGAGCAAGTTCGGCATCGACATCGCCAAGGCCCGGGCCCAGTACCGGCTGGCGGCCGGCATGCCCCACCTGGACGCCTGCGGGGTGCACTGCCACATCGGGAGCCAGATCACCCAGAGCGGGCCCTTCGTCGAGGCGGTCGGCAAGGTGGCCGCGCTCGTCCGGGCGCTCCGGGCGGACGGGCACGGCATCCGCTACCTCAACCTGGGCGGGGGCCTCGGCATCACCTACCGCGACGAGGCGCCGCCGCTCCCGGGCGACTACGCCGGGGCCATCCTCCCCGGCGTGAGGGACCTGGGCTGCACCCTCCTCTTCGAGCCCGGGCGCGTCATCGTGGGGAACGCGGGCGTGCTCGTGACCCGGGTGCTCTACGCCAAGAACAAGGAGGAGAAGCGCTTCGTCATCATCGACGCGGGGATGAACGACCTCATCCGGCCCGCCCTCTACGAGTCCTACCAGGAGGCCCTGCCGGTGGAGGAGGCCGCCGCCCAGCGCCCGCGCCACAAGAGCGACCTCGTGGGCCCGGTCTGCGAGAGCGGCGACTACCTGGCCAAGGACCGTCAGCTGCCCGAGTACCGGAGGGGGGACCTCATCGCCATCATGAGCGCGGGGGCCTACGGCTTCGCCATGTCCTCGAACTACAACTCCCGGCCCCGCCCGCCGGAGGTCCTCGTCCGCGGCGGGGAGTACCACGTGATCCGCCGGCGGGAGAGCTACGACGACCTCATCCTGGGGGAGAGCATCCCCTCCTTCATCGCCGGGGGGGGCGCGTAGGCATGGGCGGGCGGATCCGCTTCACCAAGCTGAGCGGGAGCGGCAACGACTTCATCTTCATCGACAACCGCGACCGCCGCTTCGACGCCGGCAAGATGGCGGACTTCGTCCGCAAGGTCTGCCGCCGGGGGCTCTCGGTCGGGGCGGACGGCTTGATGTTCATCGAGCCGAGCGAGCGGGCCGACTTCAAGTGGCGCTTCTTCAACTCCGACGGCTCCGAGGCCGAGATGTGCGGCAACGGCAGCCGCTGCGCCGTGCGCTTCGCCCGCGAGCTCGGGATGGTGGGGGAGCGCGCCTCCATCGAGACCCTCGCCGGGGTCGTCGAGGCGGCCATCACGGGGAACCGGGTGAAGGTGCGCCTCACCCCGCCGGCGGATTTCCGCCAGGACATCCAGGCGGCGCTCAAGGGCCGCACCGCCACGCTGGACTTCCTCAACACGGGGGTGCCGCACGCGGTGGAGTTCGTCGCCGACGTGGAGAAGGCGGCCGTCCGGGAGGAGGGCCGCCAGATCCGCTTCCATGCGCTGTTCGCCCCGGCGGGGACGAACGCCAATTTCTGCCAGGCGGCCGGGCCCCGCCTCCTCAGGCTCCGCACCTACGAGCGCGGGGTGGAGGACGAGACCCTGGCCTGCGGCACCGGGGCCGTCGCCTCGGCCATCCTGGCCGCCGCGCGGGGGCTGGTGGAGCCCCCGGTGGACGTCCAGGTGCGCGGCGGGGAGGTCTTGACCATCCACTTCGCCGGGCGGGGGGCCGAGGTCCGGGAGGTCCACATGGAGGGCGACACCCGGCTCGTCTATGAGGGCGAGATGACCGAGGAGGCCGCCCTGTAGGAGCGT
>JACPCT010000097.1 GCA_016184445.1 Candidatus Tectimicrobiota bacterium
CCCGCCCGGCAGGCGCCCAGCCGCTCGGCGAAGAAGCGCGGGAGCACCCGGGCGAGGAGACGGGCCGCCGCCGCCCGGGGCCCCTCCTCGAAGCGCATCCGGCGCGGCAGCTCGAAGTGGAGGGCGCGCTCGACCTGGGAGATCGCCCCGATGCGCTTGCTCGCGGCCGCCCGGTAGCGGATGGCGTCGGCGGGCTCGACGCGCACCTGGATATCCTCGAACAGCCTGCCTTCCTCTCCCGCCGAGCGGCGCTCCTCCTCCCAGATGCGCTTGAGGGCCAGGGCGTCCTCGCGCCCGAACCCCTTGACCGCCACCTCCGCCGCCCCGGGCACCTGGGACTGGCCGTGGATCTCGACGTAGAGGGCGGGGGAGCGGCCGTGAAGCCCATCCTTCACGCGGCGGGAGTATTCCGAGAAGACGTCCCGGGCGCGGGGGGTGGAGGGCTCCTCCCCGGCGCGCAGCCGTGCCCCCTCGGTGGGGCGGTTCACATTGATTCGGCGCGGGCGCTCGCCGAAGGGATGCTCGACGAAGCCCGTGGCCAGCAGGGCGGGGTAGCCCGTCCGCCGGGCCGCCTCGCGGGTGATCTCGTCCGTGTGGGCGTCGAAGGTGCCGTGCGGGGCGGCGAGGACGACGCAGCCCTTACCCGCGAGCGACTCGATCCTTCCCCACCGCTCCCAGCCGGCGGCGGCGGCCTGGGCGAGGCCGGCCGCCGCCAGAAGGAGGAGAAGGGGGAGCCCGGCCGGGAGCCCGAGCCTTTTCATTGGCACCAGGTCCGGTAGGTCCGCTCGGTCAGGCGGTACTCGAGGACGCGGTGGTTGTTCGTGTCCACCATGAACACGCGGCCGGGGCCGTCCACCGTGGCCCCCGCGGGCTCCCCGGCGGGGAGGCAGACGGGGTCGGCGCAGTCGAAGCCGTCGTCCAGGTCGCTCGCCCACATCCGCCGCAGGTCCACAACCCGGAGCGCCCCGTTGTAGCTGTCCGCGACGAGCAGCCGCCCCCCCCCGCCCCCGAGCCAAGCGATCCCCAGGGGGTGCTGGAAGAGCGCCCCCTGGAGGGGACCGTTCGCGTGGCCGAAGTCGAAGAGCCCCTTGCCCGCGAGCGTCCTCACCTCGGGCTGCTCGCCCAGGACGAGGAGGCGGACCGAGGAGGTCTCGCTGTCCACGAAGTAGATGGTCCCACCCGAGGGGTCGAGGGCCAGGCCGCTCGGCTGGGCGAGGGTGGCGGAGGCGGCCGGGCCGTCCTCGATCCCCTCCGCCCCCGATCCCGCGAGGCCCTCCACCGCGCTCCGGGCGAGGTCGATCAGGCCGAGCTGGTGGGTCCCCGCGTTGGCGAAGAAGAGGCTCCCCCCCCGCACTTCGAGGTCCCACGGCGAGGCGAGCGGGGTCGCCAGGGCGGGCGTCGCTCCCCCGAGCGGGAGGCCGCGCGCCCCCGTCCCCGCCAGGGTGGTGACCCGCCCGTTCCACCGCTCGATCCGCCGGACGCGGTGGTTCCAGGTGTCGGCGACGTAGATCGCCTCGCCGTCCGCCACGAGGCCCTGGGGGCTCTGGAAGCGGGCCTCCCCCATCTCTCCGTCTTGCCAGCCGGGCTCCCCGCTGCCGACGCGGCTCCGCTCCCTCCCGTCGTCGCCAAGGATGACGATCTGGTGATGGCCCGGGTCGCAGAGCGCCCAAGCCTTCTCGCCGCCCGGGAGCCGCTTGAGCTTGCCCGGGAAGGAGAGCCGCTCGCCCGCCGAGGGAAGGGGCTTGAGGGGGAGCCGCCCGGCGGGGGCGAAACCCGCCTCATGGATCTGGTCCACCACCTGGGAGACGGCCTGGAAGAAGCCCTCCGGCTCGGGCTCCCCCGAGTGGGTCCCGAGGACGTAGCCGTCCGGCGAGACGAACATCAGGGTGGGCCAGGCCCGCACGGCGTAGCTCCGCCAGATGAGGAAGCCCGGGTCGTGCACCACCGGGTGGAGGATCCCGTAACGGGCGATGGCGCGCGCCACGTTGTCGGGGTCGCGCTCGGCGGCGAACTTGGGCGAGTGGACGCCGATGACGGCCACCTCGCGCGGGAAAGCCTCCTCCACCCGCCTGAGGATGGGGAGGATGTGCATGCAGTTGACGCAGCAGAAGGTCCAGAAGTCGAGGATGACGAGGCGCCCCGCGAGGTCGCGCAGGGAGAGCGGGGCCTCCACGTTGAACCAGCGGAGGCCCGCATGAGCGAGGTCGGGGGCCCGCACGTGCTCGGCCATGCCACCCTCCCCGGCGCCCGGCCTCCCGTCACCAGAGCGCCTTGAGCCTCCCCCCGTCGAGGTTCAGCGACACGCCCGTGATGTAGCTCGCCCGCCCGGAGCAGAGGAAGGCGATGGCGTCCGCCAGCTCCTCGGGCCTGCCGAAGCGGTTGAGGGCGTTCTTGCGGGCGGCGAGGCGGCGGGCCTCCTCCTCGGTCTTGGCCCCCAGCTCGGCGGCGAGCCCCTCGGCGTTCTTGCGCCACAGGGCGGTGTCCACCCAGCCCGGGCAGACGGCGTTCACGAGGATGCCCTCCTCCCCGAGCTCGGTGGAGAGGGACTTGGTGAGGTTCAGGAGGGCGCTGTTGGTCATCCCGCTCCCGAACATGTAGGGGTCGGGCTCCTTCCCCGCCCCGCCGATGATGTTCACGATCCGCCCCCACCCCTTCGCCCGCATGTGGGGAACCACCTGGCGGATGAGGCGCAGGAAGCCGAAGAGCTTGGTGTCGAGCTGCGCCTGGAGGGCCGCGTCGGCCAGCGCCCCGAAGCGGCCCGAGCTCATGGTGCCGGCGTTGTTCACGAGGATGTCCACCCCGCCGAAGCGGCCCGCGGCGGCCTGGACGAGGCGGGTGATGTCCGCCTCGCGCGAGGTGTCGGCCTGGACGGCCAGCACCTCGCCGCCCGTGCGGCGCGCCAGGTCCCCGCGCGCCTCATCGAGGCCCTCCTTCCCCCGCGCGCAGATGGCGACGCGGGCGCCCTCCTCGAGGAGCCGCAGGGCGGTCATCCGCCCGATGCCGCGGCTGCCCCCCGTCACGAGCGCCGCCCGGCCACGAATGCCCAGGTCCAATGCCGCCTCCCGATGCTCCAGATCACCTGATCCGCGCCGCGTCAACCGCGCCGGCCGGGCCGGCGCCACGGAGGGAGCCCCCCTCGCCAGCCTCCTACTTCGGAAGGAAAAACATGGTGAGAAGGAAAACAAGCCCTTTGCCTCCCGGCCCCGCCCGGACGGCGTGGGGCAGGCGCGCCGGCAAATAAAACAAGGCGCCGGCCGCGGCAGGGTGAATCTTGCCCTCCATCTCGAAGGTCCCCGACCCTTCGAGGATGTGCACCGCCGCCGGATGGGCCGCCGTATGCTCGAGTAGCTCCTCCCCCGGCGCCAGGCGAAAAAGGATGGCTTGGCCGCGCTCGTCCTTGAAGACGGTTCGGCTGGAGATGCCCCCCGGGACGAACTGAACCATTTCGCCGAGGTTCACGGCGAGGGCTCGCCCCTCGCCCGGCTTCCCTTCACCGCTCACGGTTTCATCCCCGCCCGCGCCCGCGCCAGACCTCGGGGTTCACCAGGCAGGGAGGCCTCCTCCCCGCCAGGGCGGCGAGGCAGTTCTTCGCCGCGAGAATCCCCATGGCCGTGCGCGTCTCGAGCGTGGCGCTCCCCAGGTGGGGGAGCAGCACCACGTTCTCCAGCTTGAGGAGCTCCGGATGCACCGCGGGCTCCCTCTCGTGGACGTCCACCCCCGCCGCCGCGATCCGCCCCGCCCGCAGCGCCGCCGCGAGCGCCCCCTCGTCCACGATGGGGCCGCGCGCGGCGTTCACCACGACCGCCGTCCGCTTCATGCGGCGCAGCGCCGCCGCGCCGATGAGGTGGTGGGTCTCCGGGATGAGCGGGGCGTGGATGGTGAGGATGTCCGCCTGCTTCAGCAGGCTCCCCAGCGAAACGTACCGGACCCCAAGCTCGCGCTCCAGCCGCGCCGGGGCGCGGCGCGCGTCGGAGTAGAGGACCTTCATCGAGAACCCGCGCGCGCGCCGGGCGATCGCCTGGCCGATGCGGCCCATGCCGAGGACGCCGAGCGTCTTGCCGAACACGTCCCGGCCGAGGAGCTGCGTGGGCTTCCAGCCCCGCCAGCGGCCGGCCCGCACGTAGCGCTCCCCCTCGCCCAGCCGGCGGCTGGCCGCGAGGATGAGGGAGAAGGCGAGGTCCGCCGTGGCCTCGGTGAGGACCTCGGGCGTGTTGGTGACCGGGAGGCCCCTCGCGGTGGCCGCCCCGACGTCGACGTTGTTGAAGCCCACGCCGTAGTTGGCGATGACGCGGAGCCGGGGGGCGGCGTCCATCACCCCGGCGTCGATCCGCTCGGTGACGGTGGGGATGAGGCCGTCGGCGTCCCGCACCGCGCGCAGCAGCCGGCCGCGGCCGATCAGCTCCTCCCCCCGGTAGATCTCCAGCCGGCACCGGGAGCGGAGGTAGCGCTCCGCCTCCTCCGGGATGCGGCTGCACAGAAAGACGCGGAGCTTGCCTCTCATTCAGGGCTCTCCATCGCAGGCTGACGCAGGATCGGAGCTCACTGGATGGGAAGAAACTACCACCAATCCCGACGATCCGCCACCGCGGGGCGCGCGGCCCCCGCCATGCGGACTGGGCCCCGCGAGCCGCCCCGTTTCCTCCCCCGAGGGGCACCATGAAGAGGCTCCGCCCGTCTCATTCTGCGTCCAAGAGATGGCCTGTCTTTCGCTGGCGGTCATGCGCCTGCCCTGCGCCGCCTGGGCGGCCTGGCTCCCGCGGGCCGCCCAGCGGGCGTTGGCGAGGGCGCCCGCCCCTGCTATAAGATCGGGACGGAGGCCGCCCCCCCCCAGCCCTGAGAGCCGCGAGCCGATGGACCACCGCACCATCCTCCTCATCGCCGCCCACCCCGACGACCTCGAGTTCCGTTCCGCCGGCTCGGCCGCCGTGTGGGTGCGCGAGGGCCGGCGGGTGGAGTACTGCCTCTGCACGAGCGGCGAGAAGGGCTTCAACGGGAACGGGTCGCGCGGGCTCTCGGTCGAGGAGCGATGGGCCGTCCGCGAGGCCGAGCAGCGGGCGGCGGCCCAGACCCTCGGGGTGCACGCCGTCCACTTCCTGCGCCACCCGGACGGGGAGCTGGCCAACACCCCGGCCCTGCGGCGCGACCTCGTGCGCGTGATGCGGAAGGTCAGGCCCGATCTCGTGGTGACGGGCGACCCCTCGCTGGACGCCTACGACAGCTTCTACGGCTACCACAGCGACCACCGGGCCGCCGCCCAGGCGGCCTTCGACGCCCTCTACCCAGCGGTCGGCAACGAGCACTTCTTCCCCGAGCTCCTGGGCGAGGGCCTGGAGCCCCACCGCCCCAGGGAGGCCTTCTTCGGCCATCCCGCCAAGGCGGACTTCTGGGTGGACATCGCCCCCGTCTTCGACCTCAAGATGCGCGCCCTCGCCTGCCACAAGAGCCAGATCACGGACGAGGACATGACCGGCCTCATCCCCCGCATGCGCGAGTGGGGCAAGAAGCTGGGCGAGGGCGGCGGGCTCGAATGCGCCGAATCCTACCGCCGGCTGGAGGTGCCCGAGTAGGCCCGCGCGCCTTCCCAGGCCCGCGGAATCCGCTATAATTCCACTCGGCCTACATCGTTCCACACTCTGCAACGCAAGGGAGCGCCAATGCTCGGATACCAAGGCAAAATCCTGCACATCGACCTGGCGGCCCGGACCACCCGGGTGGAGGAGTTCGGCGAGGCCTTCGCCCGGGGCTACCTGGGCGGCAACGGCTTCGGGGCGCGCCTCCTCTTCGACCTCCTGCGGCCCGGGGTGGACGCCCTCTCGCCCGAGAACGTCATCGCCTTCGCCGTGGGCCCCTACACCGACACCGCCGTCCCCAGCGCGAGCCGCGCCTGCATCGCCGCCAAGAGCCCGCTGACGGACCTCTTCTTCGACAGCACCTTCGGCGGCTCCTGGCCCGCCACCCTCAAGCGCACGGGCCACGACGCCATCGTCCTCCACGGCCGGGCGAGCGGGCCCGTCTACGTGGCCGTCTCGGAGGAAGGCGCGGCCTTCCGGGACGCCTCGGACCTCAAGGGCAAGTGGATCCGCGGGACCTGCGAGGCCGTCTCCTCCCGCGAGGGAGGCGCCGACGTCATCGCCATCGGGCCTGCCGGGGAGAACGCCGTGCGCTTCGCCGCCATGACCCACACCTGGCGCAAGAGCCGCGACGGCATCAGCGGGCGCGGCGGGATGGCGGCCGTCCTGGGGAGCAAGAACGTCAAGGCCATCGCCGTCAAGGGCAAGGCCAGGACCGAGGTGGCCGACGCCAAGGGCCTGCGCGAGTACGTCAACGGGACCGCCGAGGACGTGCGCAAGGGCACGGCCGCCCTCCACAAGTACGGCACCCCGATCCTCGTCAACATGATCTACAAGATGGGCGCCCTGGGCACCCGCAACCTCACGACCGAGATGTTCGAGAACTGCCAGCCCATCAGCGGCGAGCACATGCTCGAGAACTACCTCGACAAGGACACCACCTGCCTCAAGTGCCCCGTGGCCTGCGGCAAGGACTACCTGATGAAGGGCGGCGACTTCGACGGCCTGAAGTGGAAGATGCCCGAGTACGAGAGCATCTTCGCGCTGGGCACCATGCTCGGCATCGGCGACGCGGGGGCCCTGATGCGGGGCAACATGCTCTGCGACGAGCTGGGGCTCGACACCGTCTCGGCGGGCGTCACCCTCTCGCTCGCCTTCGAGTGCTACGAGCGGGGGCTCCTCAAGAAGTCCGACACGGGTCTCGACCTCCGCTGGGGCGACTGGAGGGCCATGCTCCGCCTCCTCGAGGACATGGCCCACCGCCGGGGCTTCGGCGCCCGCCTGGCCGAGGGCGGCCAGCGGCTGGCCGCCTCCATCGGGGGCGAGGCCCCGAACCTCCTCTACGCCGCGCGCGGGCTGGAGCTCCCCGCCCACAGCGCCCGGGCGCTGAAGGGCATGTCCATCGGCTACGCGACCGGCACCCGGGGCGGCAGCCACCACGACACCCGCCCCACCCTCCAGTACGCCGCCGACCACGACAACACCAGCCCGGAGGGCAAGCCCCTCTTCGCCATCCGGACCCAGAACTTCACCGCCATGGGCGACTCCATCACCCAGTGCCGCTTCACCGCCGAGCGCGGCTACGGCGCCATGATCAACGACAAGTACGCCGTCATGCTCAACATGATCACCGGCTGGGACGCCACCGCCGAGGAGCTCGATCGGACCGGCGAGCGCATCGTCAACCTCGAGCGCGCCTTCCAGGTGCGCGAGGGCGTGGACCGCACGCGCGACATGCTGCCCCACCGCGTCATGCACGAGCCCATCCCCGAGGGGCCCCACAAGGGGATGCACTGCCCGCCCGAGGAGCTCGAGGCGATGAAGGACGAGTACTACCGGCTGCGGGGCTGGAGCGGGCGGGGCGTCCCCTCCGCGGCCACCCTCAAGCGGCTGGGCCTCGAGGACGTGGCAGAGAAGATCGGCGCCAACGGCGCGGGGCGCTGAGCGGCCCCCAGGGCCGGGAAGCCCCCCGGGGGGATTTGCCCCGTTCTCCTTGATCAGGCGCCGTTTCCGCGCAGGTGAAGGGTGGCCTCGAGGGAAGCCTCCTGGCCCCCCCCGCGCCCTCCGCCCTCGGGCGCGGCGCGCGGCCCCTCCTCCCCATGCTCG
>JACPCT010000098.1 GCA_016184445.1 Candidatus Tectimicrobiota bacterium
TGACGAAGGGGACGATGAGGCTGACCATCCCGGCGCTGTCGGTGTCCGGGGCGTACTCGGGGTTGAGGATGGGGACGGCCTCGCGGCGGAGGATCTCGAAGCCCGCCCCGCGCAGCCTGGAGGAGAGGGTGCGCGGCAGGTGGGGGTCGGCCAGGTGCTCGTCCCAAGCCTCCAGGACGCGGCGGGCCCTCGCGCCGTCCTCCGCGCGCCAGACGAGGGAGCCCCAGTCGGTGTCCAGGATGGCGGCCCGCCCCCCCGGCCGCAGCACCCGGAAGAGCTCGGCGAGGGCGGCCCCGATCTCCCTCACGTACTCATAGACCTGGATCGCGGCCGCCGCGTCGAACTCCCCCTCCCCGAAGGGGAGCCCAAGGGCGTCCCCCTCCCGGAGGGAAGCCTGCGGGAGGCCGTCCAGCCGCGGGCGGGCCAGCTCCAGCATGGCCGGGCTCAGGTCGATCCCCTCTACCGCGCCCGAGGGCCCGACCGCCCCGGCCATCTCGCGCGCGAGGAAGCCCGGCCCCGCCCCCACGTCCAGCACCCGCTCGCCCGGCCGCAGCGCCAGCGCCCCGAGGATGAGGGCGCGCTGGCCGGCCACGTCCGGGGTGGTGTAGACCGCCTCGACGCGGCGGGCGGCCTTCTCATCGAAGCGGGGGGGATGGGCCATCGGCCCTCCTTCGAAATCAGACACTCCAGTCTTGAAGAGAATAGCAGGTAGAGGCGGGTTTGGCTTCGGCGATCTCGGCCGGACCGAAACCCGCCCCATGAATATCATTGCCGGTCTTCGCAGGGGCCTGCGGCGTGCGCCCCTACAGAAAAATATGGCGGGGCACGGGTAATCTTTTCCACCTTGCCAGGGAAAAGGAATCGGACCCCGCCGGCCGTTGACGCGGGGGAGGCCGCCAAGCAGAATGCCGCGTTCCATCTCCACCGGAAGCGGGGTGCGGGCAGACGGAATGGACGCCACCAAGAAGTTCAACCTCCTCGCGCTCTCCGCCAGCCACGGCTTCAACTCCTTCTACATGTTCCTGCTGATCCCCGTCCTCCCCCTCATCGTGAAGGAGTACAGCCTCAGCTACGTCCAGGCGGGCCTCCTCGTCTCGGCCTACTCGCTCTCGAACAGCCTCTTCCAGTTCCCCTTCTCCTTCCTGGCCGACTACACGGGCCGCTGGCGCACGGCGCTGGCGCTCTCCCACCTCGTCCAGACCGCGCCCGTCTTCTTCTACGCCTACGCCGAGGACTACCGCCTCCTCCTCCTCCTGGGCTTCATCAGCGGCGTGGGGAGCGCGGCCTACCACCCCCCGGCCGTCGCCCTCATCACGCGCGAGCTGCCGGCCCGGCGGGGCTTCACCATGGGCATCTTCAACGGGGGCGGGGACGTGGGGCACATCGTCACCCCCGGCCTGGTCGGCTGGCTGACCGCCTACCTGACGAGCTGGAAGGCCGCCGCCCAGGCGCTCGTCCTCCCCGGGCTCGTGTGGGCGGCCCTCATCTGGCTCCGCTTCCAGGATCAGGGCTCCCAGGGGCAGACCATGCGGCAGGCGGCCCGCTCCACCTTCGGGGCGCTGTTCCGCAACCGCCGGCTCATGCTGCTGGTGACCCTCTCCACCTTCCGCATCACCGGCTTCCGGGGGCTGATGACCTTCCTCCCCCTCCTGCTGACCCAGATCTTCGGCTTCGGGGTCCAGGAGGCGGGGTGGATCCTGAGCGGCTACTTCGTGCTGGGCACGGTGGCCACCGTGCTGGTGGGCCAGTGGTCGGACCGGATCGGGGGGAAGCGGACCATCTTCATCGTGATCATGACCTTCCTGACCGCGGCCGCCCTCGCGAGCCTGTGGTGGGTCGCCTCGGTCCCCGCCCTCCTCATCGCGGTGGCGGCGGTGGCCATCCTGCTGACGCCGGTGCCGAGCCTCGTCCTGGCCGTGGGGACGGAGCTGGTGGAGGAGCGCCAGCGGTCCAGCTCGGTGGGCCTCATCTATGGCATGAACGAGGGGGCGAGCACCCTCTCCCCCATCATCGGGGGATTCGTGGCGCAGGCCTTCAGCCTCCGCCTCGCGTTCCTCTTCTACGCCCTGATGTTCGCGGCGGGGGGCCTGGTGGCCATCCTCCTCCACCGCGAGGGCCTGCGCCGCCAAGCCAGCCTGGCCGGAGGAACGGCATGACCCAAGCGAAGCCCCTGGGCGCCCCCGCCTCCGCGCCGGGGCCGGCGCCGCCCGCCTCCTTCCCCTGGGGGGCGATGGCCATCCTGTTCTTCGCCCACTTCGTGGTGGACAGCCTGGTGAGCATGCTCTCGCCCCTCCTCCCCCTCCTCCGGGAGAAGTTCCAACTCACACCGCCGTCGTGGTGGACCGCTGGCCCCGCCTCCCCTGGCTCATCGTGGGGCTGGGGGGGAGCGCCTTTGCCATGACCGCCATCGGCTGGGCGCCGAGCTACAGCCTCGCCGCCGCGGCCCTGCTCCTGGGAGGATGCATGGCCGGGCTCTGCCACCCGGACATGGCCTCCCGGGCGAGCCACCTGAGCCAGCGGCACAAGGGGCTGGCGGTGAGCGCCTT
Source organism: Candidatus Tectimicrobiota bacterium (assembly GCA_016184445.1). Classification (GTDB taxonomy): domain Bacteria; phylum UBA8248; class UBA8248; order UBA8248; family UBA8248; genus 2-12-FULL-69-37. The sequence continues at coordinate 2,547 of JACPCT010000098.1, forward strand.
CGTGACGGGCGGACGGCTCGGCTTCGCCCTGGGGCCCCTGGTGGCCATCGGGGTGGCCAAGGCGTTCGGGATGGAGTGGCTGTGGCTCTACGCCCTGGTGGCCCTCGTGGCCGCCCTGGGGGTGCGCTGGGGCCTGCCCGAGCCTCCCCCCGGTGCCCAGGCGGGCGAGGGCGGCCTCTCCCTCCTGCGGGGCCTGCGGGCTTCGCTGGGGGAGGCGGGACTGCCCCTCGTCATCCTGACCGCGCTCACCCTCTGCCGGGCCGTCGTGAACATCAACCTGATGGGCTTCCTCCCCACGCTCTACGTCGAGTGGGGCCTGGGGCTGTGGAGCGGCGGCGCGGCGAACGCGATCCTCCTCTTCTCCGGCGGCCTCGGCGTGATGCTCGGCGGCGTCCTGGCGGACCGCATCGGGATGCGGGCCATCGTCATCACGGCCCAGGTCCTCTCCTTCTTCAGCCTCGTGGCGTTCCTCGCCTCCCCTCCCGGCCTGGGCATGGCGGTCCTCACCGCGGTGGGCCTCAGCATGTACCTGATGATGGGGGTGGGCATCGCCTACGCCCAGGAGATGATGCCGCGCAACCGCGGTTTCGCGAGCTCCATCATGCTGGGGGTGGCCTGGGGACTGGCGAGCTTCTCGGTCTACCCCATCTCGAAGGTGGCCGAGCAAGTGGGGCTCCACAACGCCTTCTGGCTCCTGCCGGGCTTCCTCGTGGTGAGCTTCTGCCTGTCGCTCTTCCTCCCCAAACAGGCCAAGCGCCAGGCGTGAAATCCAACCAGGTCATTTACCGGGCAAGCGTCTGGGAACGGAATTCGCGGGGCCGCCGCCCAAGCGGCCCCGCCGCTTGGGGTGCCCCTCGCCCTCCCCGCTCCCAGAGGGAGAGGGGGAAAACCTTGGCCTTTCCCGAGATGAACAACGGGGCGGGATTTCACGGCCAGCGGCCTCCTGCCCCGCTCGCCGCCTGCGGGTTGAGGGGCGGCCCGCCGGGGGCTAGAATTTCCCCGTGAGGCCGCCCGGCCCAGGGAGGGAAAACATGCCGCTTTACATCCGTCCCGCCTGTATCCTGGCCGGGCTCCTCGCGCTGACCCCGCTTCCCGCCCTGGCCGGACCGGCCCAGGCGCCCGCCCCCCCGCCGCCGGGTCAGCAGCCCGCCGAGAAGCCCGAGGACGCCAGGAAGCGCGAGGAGGAGCGGAAGGCCCAGGAGGCCCGCGCGCAAGAGATCCGCAAGAAGGTGACCACCCTGAAGGGCCTGATCAAGGAGATCAACGCGGACCTCCAGGTCCGCACGGCGGGGAGCGAGACCTTCGAGCGCAAGCGCGTCCTGGAGAACCAGCTGCGCGACTACATCACCCTCCTGTCCCTCGCGGATCAGGCGCTCGCCGAGGCCGAGCGCCTCTCCCAAGAGGTGGAGGCGATGCGCAAGATCACGTCCGCCGGGCCGCGTGACCTGCAGCGGCTCCAGCTCGTGAACTTCCTGGAGGCGCGGCGGCGGGAGTACGTTCTCCTCGGCACGCGCTGAGGCTCCTTCACCCGCCCGCCGCGGCGGCGCCCTCGAAGGCCGCCCAGGCCACATCGGCCGCCCGCCGGAAGCCCAGGCTCAGGAAGACCCGCTGGGAGGGCGTGTTGCCGTCCACGATGTAGCAGAAGACCTCCCTTCCCCGCGCGAGCTGCCGCTCCACCAGGGCCGTGACGACGCCCCGCGCGAGCCGGCGGTCGCGGAACTTCTCCAGCGTCCGCAGCATCCCGATGTCCCCGCTGGCGTGGACGAGCATGAAGGAGGCCAGCTCGCCCCCGACGCGGATGGCCGCGGTGGGCGCCCCGCGGATGCGGTCCAGGCAGTAGGGCGCCTCGTGCCCATACTCGCTCAGGGCGGCGAGGAGCGGCGCGTCCTCCTCCCGGAGGGACTCCACCGGCGGCCCCTCCCGGAAGGGGCGGAAATCCTCCGGCCGGAGGGTGTAGAGGCCGCAAGGGGACTGGCGCACCAGCCGGCGCGAGGCGGCCACTGCCTCCCGCAGGGCCGGGGAGACCGAGGACAGCTTGAGCAGCCCCTCGTCCTCGTTCCCCTCGTTGAGCCGGGCGGAGAGGGCGTCGAGATCAGCCAGGTGCGCGAGGAGCGCCTCGGCGCCGCCGATCGGCAGGAGCCATCTGCGCGCGGCGTGGACGGCGAGGCGGGGCGAGACCGGATCGTCCATCCAGACGGCGGCGGCGCCCTCCGACTCGGCCAGGGCGCCGCGCAGGCGGAGGCTCAGCGGGTGGTGCCTCCGGAGGAAGGCCTCGAAGGAGGCTCCCGAGGGCCGCTCGACGGGATGGAGGCTCATCTCAGTCCCAGAAGCGGTAGCGGATCAGCGTCCACACCGCGACCAGGCCGTCCCGCCAGGTGATCTTCTTCCCCTCCTCGTAGGAGCGGCCGTAGTAGGAGATGGGCACCTCGTACACCCGCCACCGCTTCGCCTTGAAGATCTTGGCGGTCAGCTCGGGCTCGACGTCGAACCGCCGCGAGCGGAGGGTGATGCCCTCGATGACCTCCCGGCGGAACATCTTGTAGCCCGTCTCCATGTCGGTCAGGGTGGTGTTGAAGAGGAGGTTGGCCAGGAAGGTCAGGCAGCGGTTGCCCATCTTGTGCCAGAACATGTGGACGCGCTGGGGCCTTCCCCCGAAGCGGCTGCCGTAGACCACATCGGCCACCCCGCGCCGGATGGGGTCCAGCAGGTCGAGCAGGTCGTCCGGGTCGTACTCGAGGTCGGCGTCCTGGACCACGAGGACGTCCCCCCGCGCGGCGGCGAACCCCGCCGCCAGCGCCGCGCCCTTCCCCCGGTTCTCCGGCAGGTGGATGACCCGCAGCCCCCCCCGCTCCAGCCCGGCCACCACGCCGCGCGTGCCGTCCGTGCTCCCGTCGTCCACCACGACGATCTCCAGGGGGGCGGGGACCGTCCACACCCGCTCGACCACGCGGCGGATGGTCGCCTCTTCGTTGTAGCAGGGGATGATGACGCTCAGGAGGGGAATCATCGGCGTGTCCGCGGGCATCTCCGCTCCCTCCATTCCCGCCCCTGGGCCCCGCGCGGCGGGGCCGGGCGGACCCTAGCACGCCCCCTCCGGGAGGGTCAAACCAAGCCCCTCGCGCCATATTTGACCCCCCCGTTCCCTCCTCCTAAGATGCCCGTCGGCGCTGCCCAGGGGCATGGCAAGAGGAGCCGAACCATGACCCCGCTCAGCGGTTTCCGGGAGGATTCCATCCGGGAGCGGCTTTCCCCTTAGCCACGTCTCCCCGCAGGCGGTGCGAGTGGGCATCCACGCTTCGGAAAGCCGCTCTTTCCTGACGCGCCGGGCGGCCCGGTGGCTGGGTCTGCTGGCGGCACCCCTCCTCGCGGGAGGGTGCGTCTTCCTCCCGCCGGCCGAGATCGCCCAGCTCGCGCCCCGGCCCCGCCACGGCGCCGGGCTGAGCCCCTACCGCTACCCCGGGGCGGAGGACCGGCCGATCGAGGGCTTCCTGGCCCTGCCCTCCGGCCCGGCCGCCCCCGCCCGGAGCCCGTGCCTCCTCTTCCTCCACGGGCAGATCGGCTTCTGGCGCTCCTACCGGCCCTACGCCCTCCAGCTCGCCCAGCTCGGCTACGGCGTCCTCTACATCAACTACTACTCCGCCCGGGTGGTGAACCTGAAGGAGGGGACCCGCCCCTTCGAGGAGCGGGTGGCGCGGCTGCGCCTCCTGCTGGAGGACATGGCGCGCGGGGTGGACGCCCTCGCCGCCCACCCGCGCTGCGACCCGGGAGGGGTGACGGTGGTGGGCTTCTCCCTGGGCGGGAGCTACGCCTTCCACGTCGCGGCGCTGCGGCCCCGCAAGGTGGCCGCCATCGTCTCCTTCTACGGCGGCTACCGCTTCGAGCCCCTGATGGACACCTGGGACATCCGCCTCGCCTACCTCTTCGCGGACGAGGACGGGCGGCGCTGGCATCAATGGTTCGCCCGCCAGGATCCCCTCTCCCTCATCGGGAAGATCCGGGCGCCCGTCCTTCTCCTCCACGGGAGGAAGGACACCTGGATTCCCTCCCGGCAGGCGACGGAATACCTCGAGGCGCTCCAGGGCCGGGGCATCCCCGCCGACCTGGCGCTCCTCCCGGAGGCGAACCACGACTTCATGTTCAGCTTCAACCCTTCGGCGGGGCAGCGGGCGGTGGGCCATCTGGTGAACTTCCTGGAGCGGCGGGTCCTGGCGTCCTTCCGGATGGGATGCTCGCCCGGCGGGTACGGGGCCCTGCCCCCCTGCCCCGAGAGCGTCCCCGCCCAGACGGCGAGCCAGCCGGGGAACCGGGGCGCCTCGCCTATCCTCCACTCGGCCCCCGCACCCGATCCCAGGCCGTGAGGAGGTCGGACGCCGCGGGGTGGTCCGCCGCGTCCCTCCCCCAGTGGCCCCAGCGGATCGTCCCCCCGCCGTCGATGAGGAAGGCGCCCGGGAGGCGGGAGCGGTCCCCGGCGGTGCGGCCCTGCCGGTGGCCCCGCAGCATGGCCCAGAAACCCCGCGAGACGGTGTGGAGATTGAGCATCTGGCCCATCCCCCCCGGCCGAGCCCGAAGGCGTCGTAGGCCGCCCCGGCCGGGTCCCCCAGGCAGGGGAAGGGGGCGCCGAGCATCCCGCACACCGCCGCGGAGGAGGCCCCCTCCGCCGGGCTCACCGCCGCCACCTGAAGCTTCCGCTCCTCGAAGGAGGGCCACGCGCGGCGCAACTGCGCCAGCTGCTCGCGGCAGAAGATTCACCCCAGGTGGCGGAGGAAGACGAGGGCGAGCGGCCCCCGCGCCCACAGGGCGGAGAGGAGGACCGGAGCCCCCCGCCCGTCCTCGAACCCCACCTCCGGGGCGGGGCCTCCGGGCCCGGCCTGTTCCGGCGCTTGCATCGCGGCCTCCTTTTCGCTGGGCTGGGCGGCCCTCCCCGCCTCCCATCATACCCCGCTCCCCCCGGCGGCGGGCAAAGCCTCCCGGACGCTTGGCAGGAAGCGCCGCGCGTGCCAGAATCAGGCCCTCGCGGTCCGGACTTCCCATGCCCGATCCCGGCGTGCGCGTCATCCCCGAAGGAGGCCGTCATGCCCCGCTACATCGACATCAGCTGTGAGATCAAGAGCGGCGTCCCCATCCCCCCGGGCGTCCCCCAGAAGGTGAAGCACACCACCGCCTACCGGGGCCCCTACTCCCAGCACTGGCAGGCCACCTGGCTCGAGATCAGCGCCCACACCGGCACCCACGTGGACAGCCCGCTGCACGTCGTGAAGGGCGCTCCCACCATCGGCGCTATCGACTTCCAGCTCTACATGGGCGAGGCCGTCATGCTCGACCTCACCTCGATGGGCAAGGCCAACGCCGTCATCAAGGCGAGCCACCTGGAGAAACACCAGAAGAAGTGCCGGCCGGGCGACATCATCGTGGTGCGCACCGACTGGGGACGCAAGATGTTCGGCAAGATCGAGTACTACACCGAGTCCCCCTACATCGACGTCTCCGCCGCCCGCTGGCTCGTGGCCCGCAAGCCCAAGGCCATCGCCTTCGACTTCTTCGAGGAGTACGACGCCCGCCGCACCGACTTCGACTCGACCGAGTTCAAGGTGCACCACGTCATGCTGGGCGCGGGCGTGGTCCTCATCGAGGGCCTCGACAACCTGGACAAGGTCGGGACGGAGCGCTTCTTCATGATGGCCCTCCCCGTCAAGATCGCCGACGCCGAGGCGGCCCCCGCCCGCGCGATCGCGATCGTGGACTGAGGCGCCCGTGCCCTCCCCCCTGATCGAGAGGCTGGGGGCGCTCTGCGCCCTCCCCGGCCCCCCGGGCCGCGAGGGGGCCGTCCGCGAGGCCATCGCGCGGATGCTCCTCCCCTCGGCGGACCGCCTCCGCCAGGACGCCTTCGGCAACCTCCTCGCCCAGCAGCACGCCAGCGAGGGCGCCCCCCACCTGCTCCTCCAGTGCCACATGGACGAGGTGGGCGTCGTCGTGACCGGCGTGGAGCCGGGCGGCGCCGTGCGCTTCGACAAGGTGGGCCTGCTCGCGGACAGCGTCTTCCCGGGCCGCGAGATCGACCTCCTCGCCGACGACGGCGCCCTCCACCGGGGCATCGTCAGCATCCGGGGCGGCCACCAGCAGTTCCTCCACGGGGACGACCGCCCCGCCCCCGCCCAGATGTGGATCGAGATGGGGGGCATGGACGGCGCGGCGGTCCGCGGGCTCGGCATCGGCCCCGGCACCATGGGCCTCTTCCACAGCCCCTTCGCCGCCCTGGGCGGGGGCGCCTGGAAGTCCAAGGCGGTGGACAACCGCTCGGGCTGCGCCCTCTGCGCCGAGGCCTTCCTGAACGCCCGGCCCCTCGGCGGGCGGCTGCGGCTCACCGCCGCCTTCTGCGTGCAGGAAGAGATCGGGGCGAGGGGCGCCTCGGTGCTGAACGTCACCCATACCATGGGGGGCAAGCAGCCCGACCTTGCCATCATCCTCGACGGCGTGGTGGGGGACGGCCCCGAGGGCACCCCGGACGCCCGGGGGATACGCCTGGGCGGGGGCCCCTCGCTCCGGCGCTACGACCACCATCCCATGAACTTCCTGGGCTACATCGTCCCGCCCGAGGCCACCGCCTGGGTGAAGGAGACTGCCGGGCGGGCGGGCGTCCCCCTTCAGGAGCACGTCATGGTGGGGAGCTTCACCGACGCCGCCACCCTGAGCCGTTCCCTCCCGGGCGGGCTCGTCGTGATCCCGCTCGACCTCCCCCGCCGCTTCGCCCACACCCCGGTGGAGATGTTCCTCGAAGCCGACCTCGATGCCATGTCCGCCCTGGTGGGGGCCCTCATCCGCCGGGTGGCGGACGGCGACTTCCCCGCCCCCGGCCGGGACTACAAGGGCCGCGGGCAGAGCGCGTTCGGGTAGGCGGAAAGAGGACCGCGTGCCCCACACCATCCGCGTCGCCCACAGCCCGGACTCGGACGACGCCTTCATGTTCCACGCCCTGGCGAACGGGAAGATCGAGACCGGGCGCTACGAGTTCCTCCACGAGCTCCGCGACATCGAGACCCTGAACCAGGCGGCCTTCCGGGGGGCCTACGAGGTCAGCGCGGTCAGCTTCCACGCCTACTGCCACATCGCCGGCCGCTACGCCATCCTCCCCCACGGGGCGAGCTTCGGGGACGGCTACGGGCCCGTCCTC
>JACPCT010000431.1 GCA_016184445.1 Candidatus Tectimicrobiota bacterium
CCCATGAAGAAGAACGAGGCTCTCCCCACGGATCCCCAAAGCCCTTCCCGCCCGCCGGGATTCCCCCTCAACCGCAGGCGGCTGCTGCAGAGCCTCCTGGGCCTCGGGGCCGGCGGCGGCGCGCTGCTCGCCGGCGCGAAGCTCTCGACGATCCACGCGGCATCCCATCCAGAGGCCGGCACGATGCAGCCCGGCCAGGGGAACCCGCCCCACAACGGCACGCACACGACGGGCCACGGGGAGTACCTGGTCAAGGAGCGCTTCACCGAGGCCGGGATCGCGGCCCTGACCGCGCGGGTGAAGCCGCTCCGCCCGAAGAACCCGATGGAGGCGCTCACCTCCTTCGACTCCGGCACCGTCACCCGCCTGGCGGACGGCACCGTGCAGCGCGAGTACGTGATGATCGCCGAGGACGCCGAGATCGAGGTCGCGAAGGGCGTGAAGTACCCGGCGTGGACCTACAACGGCTTCGTCCCCGGCCCCACGATCCGGGCGACGGAAGGGGACCGCCTCAAGATCCACTTCTTCAACAAGGGCTCCGTGCCCCACACCGTCCATTTCCACGGAATCCACGCGGCCAGCATGGACGGCGTCTTCGAGATGGTGCCCGTGGGCGGGAAGTTCACCTACGAGTTCACGGCCGAGCCCTTCGGCGCGCACCTCTACCACTGCCACACGATGCCGCTCAAGAAGCACATCGAGAAGGGCCTCTACGGCGCCTTCATCGTCGACCCCAGGACGCCCCGGCCCCCCGCCAAGGAGCTGGTCATGGTCATGAACGGCTATGACACCGACATGGACGGGGAGAACGAGTTCTACACGGTGAACGGCGTGGCGAACTACTTCCTGGACAACCCCATCCCGCTCAGGGCGGGCGAGCCGGTCCGGATCTACCTCGTGAACCTGACCGAGTTCGACCTCCTCAACTCCATTCACATCCACGCCCAGTTCTTCAAGCTCTACCGGACGGGGACGCGCCTCGACCAGCACGAGATCACGGACACCGTGATCCTCGCCCAGGGCGAGCGCGCCGTCCTGGAGTTCGCCTACAACATCCCGGGCCGCTACATGTTCCACGCCCACCAGTCGGAGTTCGCGGAGCTCGGCTGGATGGGCTTCTTCAACGTGCAGGGCCCGTCCATCTGATCGGCGAGGCGCGGAATGGCCGCCGGTGAAATGAAGGAAAGCCTCAAGGGAGAGAGGGGGGCGGGCGCCCCGCTCAAAATGGTCTCCCTCTTCCTCTTCCCCCTGGTCCTGCTCGGCGCGCTCGTCTACCACGTCATGACCAGCGGGGAGGCCATCCTGGGCAGGCCGCCCGTGTCGCAGGACGCCCTGCAGAAGCTCGAATTCCAGCGGGTCGTGCTGAGGCCCTCCCAGATCGCCGTCAGCCTCATCAACACCGGCCCCGGCCCCGTCAGCGTCGGGCAGGTGACGGTGAACGAGGCCCTGTGGAGGTTCTCCGCCGAGCCCTCCGGCCCCATCCCCCGCCTCGGCCGGGCCACGATCCGCATCCCCTATCCCTGGCACGCGGAGGAGCCCCTGAAGGTCGCCGTCATCTCCTCCGTCGGCATGAAGTTCGAGAAGACCATCGACGTGGCCGCCGAGACGCCCGAGATGGGGCTCTCCGCCATCGGCTACTTCTCCCTCATCGGGATCTACGTGGGCGTCATCCCGGTCTTCCTGGGGCTCCTCTGGCGGCCCTTCCTCCAGCGCATCGGCGGGGGCGCGATGAGCTTCCTCGTCAGCTTCACCGTCGGGGTGCTCCTGGCGCTGGGGGTGGACGTCCTCGTGGAGGCGTGGTGACCCTGGGCCTGATGGGGGGCCTCCTGTTCCTGGCGGGGGTGGAGCACAGCATCCCGCGCGCCTCCGCCCCCCGGGGCGGGGAGGTCCTGCGCGAGCGGCTGATCCTGGCCTACCTCATCTCGGTCGGCATCGGCCTGCACAACTTCGGGGAGGGCGTCGCCATCGGCTCGGCCTACGCCGTCGGCAAGGTGGCGCTGGGGGCGCTCCTCATCGTGGGCTTCATGGTGCACAACGTCACCGAGGGGATCGCCATCGTGGCCCCCATCACGCAGGGCCGGATCGGCTGGCGCCACTTCGCCGCGATGGGCCTCCTGGCCGGCGCCCCCACCGTGGCCGGGACCATCCTCGGCGGCTTCGCCTACTACGACACCTTCGCCGCCCTCTTCTTCGCGGTCAGCGGCGGGGCCATCTTCTACGTGATCTACCAGATCGGCAGGGACGTCTCGCGCGGCCGCGGCCAGCCCTTCACGAGCTGGCAGGAGGCCGCCGGGCTGCTCACGGGCGTGGCCCTGATGTACGCGACGGGGCTCCTCGTGGCCGCCTGAGCCATCCCCCCCGCCCGCGCGCCCCCGCACCCCCGGTATGACATCCCCCCTCCCTCCGTGTACCATTAGGGGCTGGAAACCGCCCCCTTGAGGACCCCCATGCCCCACGCGCCGGACAACGGCGGGAAGGCCCCCGACGGCTTCGACCGGGCGCTCGAAGTGATGGCCCGGCTCCGGGCGCCGGACGGCTGCCCCTGGGACCGCGAGCAGGACCACAAGAGCCTCAAGCCCTACCTCATCGAGGAGGCCTACGAGGTCCTGGAGGCCATCGACGCGGGCGACGCGGCGAGGCTCCGCGAGGAGCTGGGGGACCTCCTCCTCCAGGTCATCTTCCACTGCCAGCTCGCCCGCGAGCGGGGGCTCTTCGACGCCTTCGAGGTGGCCCAGGGCCTGGCCGAGAAGATGATCGAGCGCCACCCCCACGTCTTCGGCGAGGGCCAGGCCCGCACGAGCGCCGAGGTGCTGCGCAACTGGGAGATCCAGAAGCGCAACGGCCGCGCCCGCGATGGCGGGGAGGCGGGAAGCCCCTCCATCCTCGACGGGGTACCCGCCGCCCTCCCCGCCCTCCTGCGCGCCCAAAGGCTCCAGGGAAAGGCCGCGCGGGTGGGCTTCGACTGGAAGGACGCCGAGGGCCCATCGAAAAAGGTCGAGGAGGAGTGGGCCGAGCTCCAGCGCGCGGTCCGGGCGAAGGACCCCGCCGCCCTCGAGCGCGAGCTGGGGGACTTCCTCTTCGCCGCCGTGAACCTCGCCCGCAAGCTCCGGGTGGACGCCGAGCAGGCGGCCCAGGCGTCCATCGGCCGCTT
>JACPCT010000099.1 GCA_016184445.1 Candidatus Tectimicrobiota bacterium
AAAGTCCAGGTCGAGCGGCCCGGCTTCCTGAACTTTTACCTCAAGACGGATCTTCTGGCCGCCCGGCTCGAGGAAGTGCTCAAGGACCCCGGCGGCTATGGCAAGAGCCGGATGGGGGAGGGCCAGTCCGTCCACCTGGAGTTTGTGAGCGCGAACCCGACCGGGCCCCTCCACGTGGGCCACGGCCGCGGCGCGGCGGTGGGAGACTGCCTCGCGCGCGTCCTCGAAGCCACCGGCTTCCGGGTCCACCGCGAGTACTACATCAACGACGCGGGCCAGCAGTGGCTCACGGCGGGGAAGTCCGCCCTCCTGCGCTATTGCGAGGCACTCGATATTCCGGTGGACTTCCCCGATGATCATTACCCGGGCGAATACATCAAAGATATCGCCAGGAGTCAGGCCTATCAGAATCATGTATTTGGGGACATTGCGGCAAGTGACAAATTTCAGGACGAAATAGCTCCGGGAGGACTACTTCCCACCGAATTCAACGAAGAGTTGGTGAGGAAATCAGCCACGACCACTTGCAACATAATCCTCGGGCAGATACGCACCGCCCTGGAGGTTTTCCGCGTCCACTTCGACGCGTGGTACAGCGAAGCCGATCTCTACAAGGGAGAGGGGGACGGCCTGGTCGGGCAGATGATCGGGCGCCTAGGGAAAAGCTCGAAAATTTACGAGAGAGATGGGGCCAAGTGGCTGAAATCTACAGATTTTGGAGATGAAAAAGATCGCGTGGTTGTCCGCGAGGATGGGCGGCCCACCTATCTTGCCTCGGACATCGCCTACCACCACCTGAAGTTCCAGAAAAACTTTAACCGTTACATTAACATCTGGGGGGCGGACCACCACGGCTACCTGGCCCGGGTGAAGGCCACCTCGAGCTCGCCAAGCAGCAGTCGAGTGAGAACCCGGTCTACTACGTCCAGTACGCCCACGCCCGCACCGTGAGTCTCTTCCGCCAGGCGGCCGAGCAGGGGATCGCCGCCGGGGAGCTGAAGGCGGTGCCCGGGGGCGGCCTCCGCCTCCCCGAGGAGCACCGAGTCGCCCGGGCCGTCCTGGAGTGGCCGGGGGTGGTGCGGCTCGCGGCCGAGCGCCTGGAGCCCCACCACCTCACTTTCGCGTTGATGAGCCTCGCCAAACAATTCCATGCCTACTATAATCGTCACCGGGTCCTGGGGCAGGAGGAAGCCGTCACGCGCGCCCGCTTGTGCCTGGCCCGCGCGGTCCAGGCGGTTCTCGTCCAGGGCCTGGACCTCCTCGGGGTGAACGCCCCCGAGAAGATGTAGCCCGATCCTCCGCCCGGGGGTAAGGGTCCGATGGCATACCCGCGCGGGGAGCCCCCGGAGCCCCGGCTCATCCGCCTCACCCTCACCAAGCTCCAGCTCGGCCTGCTGGTGGTCGGCCTGGCGGCCCTGCTGACCGGCGCGTTCAGCCTGGGCCTGGTGATGGGGGACCGCGAGAGGGGAGAGAGGGCCGCCGCGGGCGCCGCCGGCCGCACCACCACCGTGAAGCTCGAGCCCCAGCCCGCTCCCCCCGCCGACCCGCGCTTCTACAAAGAGCTCACCGCCCCCGCCAAACCTCATCAGGAGGCGTCGCTGGCCCCCATCCGCCTCCCGGACGGCAAGGAACCCCCCGCGCCCCCCGCCCGCGAGGCAGCCCCGCAAGTGAAGCAGGAGCCGCCCGCTGTCGCCCGGGAGGAGCCCCGGCCCCCCGCATCCGCGCCGCAAGGGCCTGATGGGACCGCCCAAGCGGCCGAGCGCTCCTTCTCGAAGGACGGGCCGCCGCGCTTCACCATCCAGGTGCTCTCGGTGAAGGAGGCCGACCGGGCCGAGCGCGTCCTGCGAGACCTGATCGGCAAGGGCATCCCCGCCTTCATCGAGCGCGCCGACCTCGGCGAGCGGGGGGTGTGGCACCGGGTCCGGGTGGGGCGGTTCTGGGACCGTGGCGCCGCCGAGCGGACCCTGGAGGAACTCCGGCGCAAGGCAGTGCGGGGAGGGTCGGTCATCTCCCTTTAGGACGGAAAAAGGCCGGGAATGGGCGCTCCTTGACACTCCGGGGGGCCGGTTCTTAAGATGCATCCTCCCGGTTTTTCGGGAGCGGAGGATTTTCAATGGTTTCTCGGCGCTTCCCGGCGTGGCTGGTCAAGCGTCTCCCCAACCCGAGCCTCGCGCACGAGGTGAAGGTCCTCATGCGGGAGAAACGCCTCCACACCGTGTGCGAGGAGGCCCGCTGCCCCAACCTCTTCGAGTGCTTCTCGCGCAGCACGGCCACCTTCATGATCGGCGGCGACGTCTGCACCCGCACCTGCGGCTACTGCGCCGTCCAGAAGGGGACGCCGTTGCCCCTCGACCCCGAGGAGCCGCGCCACGTGGCCGAGGCCGCCGCGCAGATGAAGCTGCGCCACGTGGTGGTCACCATGGTCAACCGCGACGACCTGCCCGACGGCGCGGCGGACCATGTGGCGGAGACCATCGGGGCCATCCGGGAGTTCCTCCCCGGTGCCACCGTCGAGGTCCTCGTCTCGGACTTCATGGGCGACTTCCAGGCGGTGGAGAGGGTGGTGAGCGCCCGCCCCGACGTCTTCAACCACAACATGGAGACGGTGCGGCGCCTCTTCAAGCGCATCCGGCCCAACGGCGACTACGAGCGCTCCCTGCGCGTCCTCGGCATGGCGCGCGGGCTGGGGATGATGACCAAGAGCGGGATCATGGTGGGCATGGGGGAGGAAGAGGCGGACGTGCTCTCCCTCATGGACGACCTGCGGCGACCCGGGGTGGACTGCCAGATCATGACCATCGGCCAGTACCTGGCCCCCCAGGTCAAGGCCGTCCCCATGAAGGAGTACATCCACCCGGACGCCTACGGCCGCTACCGGGCCGCGGGCCGGGCGCGGGGCTTCGCCCACGTCTTCGCGGGGCCCTTCGTCCGCAGCTCCTACAACGCCGAGGAGGCCCTCCACGCCGCCCAGGGCGCGTGCGGGAGCCCGGCCCACCACGGTGACCCCGAGGCTCGCCGCTTCTTGACGCCGGACGGCTCCGGACGGAACGTGCCCGCGCCCCCGCCCAGGCGCATCCCGCTTGCCATCTCTGCCGCCCGCGGATAGCTCCATGCATGAGTTCCAGCGCATCACGAGGCTCCCCCCCTACGTGTTCGCCGTCGTCGACGAGCTCAAGCTCGCTGCCCGCCGGCGGGGGGACGACATCATCGACTTCGGCATGGGGAACCCCGACCTCTCGACCCCGCCTCACATCGTCGAGAAGCTGGTCGAGGCCGCCTCCAACCCGCGCAACCACCGCTACAGCGCCTCGCGCGGCATCACCAAGCTGCGGGCGGCCATCTCGGCGTGGTACGCGCGCCGCTACGGCGTGGAGGTGGACCCGGAGCGCGAGGCCATCGTCACCATCGGGGTGAAGGAGGGCATCTCGCACCTGGCCCTCGCGATCACCAACCCGGGCGACCTGGTCATGGTCCCGAGCCCCACCTACCCGATCCACACCTACGCCATGGTGCTGGCGAACGGGAACGTCATCCACGTGCCCCTCTCGAAGGGGGACGACTTCTTCGACAACATGGTGAACGTCATCCGGCCCATCTGGCCGAGGCCCAAGATCCTCATCCTGAGCTTCCCCCACAACCCGACGACGGTGTGCGTGGACATTGAGTTTTTCAAGAAGGTCGTGGCCTTCGCCAAGGAGTACGACCTCATCGTCATCCACGACTTCGCCTACGCCGACCTGGGCTTCGACGGCTACCAGCCGCCCAGCATGCTCCAGGCGCCCGGCGCGAAGGACGTCGGGGTGGAGTTCTTCTCCCTCTCGAAGAGCTACTCGATGGCGGGCTGGCGCATCGGCTTCTGCGTGGGCAACCGCCAGCTCGTGGACGCCCTGCGGAAGATCAAGAGCTACCTGGACTACGGCGCCTTCCAGCCCATCCAGATCGCCTCGATCATCGCCCTGAACGGCCCGCAGGAGTGCGTGGAGGAGATCCGCCAGACCTACGAGCGGCGGCGCGACGTGCTCTGCGAGGGCCTCAACCGCATCGGGTGGTCCATCGAGAAGCCCAAGGGGACGATGTTCGTGTGGTCCGAGATCCCCGAACCCTACAAGGGAATGGGCTCGATAGAGTTCTCCACGTTCCTCATCAAGGAGACCCAGGTCGCCGTCTCCCCCGGGATCGGCTTCGGCGGGCTGGGCGACGGCCACGTCCGCTTCGCCCTGGTGGAGAACGAGCACCGCACCCGCCAGGCGCTGCGGAGCCTGCGCGCCGTCTTCCAGGAGAAGACCCAGAAGCGGGCGGCGAGTTGAACGCACGGAAAGCGGCGTCATCCTCCAGCATGGAAACCATCCGCGTCGGGATTCTCGGCCTGGGGACGGTGGGGACGGGGGTCGTCAACCTGCTCCACGCGCAGCGCGACCTCATCCGCCGCCGCCTGGGGGCGGAAGTCGTGGTCCACCGCATCGCGGACCGCAGCGTCCACACCAAGAAGAAGACCGCCAAGGGCGTCCCGGTGGAGCGCATGGGCACGGACGCCGAGGCCCTCATCGCCGACCCCGAGGTCGACATCGTCGCCGAGCTCATCGGGGGCCTCGACGACGCCCGGCGGCACATCCTCTGCGCCATCGGGAAGCGCAAGCCGGTCGTCACGGCGAACAAGGCCGTCCTCGCCGTCCACGGGGAGGAGGTCTTCGCCGCCGCCGAGCGCGCCGGCTGCCCCCTGGGCTTCGAGGCCTCGGTGGCGGGCGGCATCCCCATCGTCCGCAACCTGCGGGAGGGCTTCGCCGCCGACCGCATCGAGAGCCTGGCCGGCATCCTGAACGGCACCTGCAACTACATCCTGAGCGAGATGACGGAGAGGGGCGCCGGCTTCGAGGAGACACTGCGGAAGGCGCAGGAGCTCGGCTACGCCGAGGCGGACCCCGCCTTCGACATCGACGGGGTGGACGCCTCCCACAAGATCGCCATCCTGGCGAACTTGGCCTACGGGACCCCCGTGGACGTGGGCGCCTTCATGGTCGAGGGCATCCGCTCCATCGAGGCGGTGGACATCGCCTTCGCCAGGGAGCTCGGCTGCCGGATCAAGCTGCTCGCCATCGCCCGCGAGGCCGATGGGAAGCTTGACATCCGGGTCCACCCGGCCATGCTGCCCGAGCGCCACCCGCTCTCCCAGGTGGGGGGCGTGTACAACGCGGTGGCCGTCTCCGGCCTCCACGCCGGGCCCCAGGTGTTCATCGGCCGGGGGGCGGGCTCGGCGGCCACGGCCAGCGCGGTGGTGGGGGACATCATCGAGGTGGCGCGCTGGCTCAAGAGCGGCGGCCACTCCCGCCTGCCGGCGGCGGCCTTCCTCCCCGGCCAGCGTAGGCCGCTCAAGATACTGACCGCCCGGGAGATGCGCTCCTCCTACTATGTGCGCTTCGCCGCCCTGGATCGCCCCGGCGTCCTGAGCCGCATCGCGGGCGCCTTCGGCGCGCACGACATCAGCCTCATGAACGTCATCCAAAAGGGGCGGGCGGGCCGGGAGGATCACGTCCCCCTCGTCATGTTGACCCACGAGGCGGTCGAGGAAGACATGCGGATCGCCCTGCGCGAGATCGCCCGCCTGGACGTGGTCCGGTCCGAGCACGCCATGATCCGCGTCGTGCCCGACGGGATGGCCTTCGTATAGACTCGGGCCCCCGGCCGCGACGCCAATGAAAGCCGCCCATTCCATGGAAAAGACCCTTGCGATCATCGGCGGCGGCATCGCCGACAGGCCCCTGGCGGGGCTGGAAGGGCGCACCCCCCTCCAGGCGGCCGCGACCCCCGCCCTCGACCTCCTCGCCACCCAGGGGGAAGCCGGCGCCTGGCGGCCCGCGCCCGCGGGCGAGCCGCCCCGGGGGGAGAGCCTGCTGCGCGCCCTCTTCGGCCTCCCCAGCCCGCTCCCCCGGGGGGCGCTCGAGGCGAGCGGCCTGGGCCTCGAGCTACGCGAGGGGGAGGTGGCCTTCCGAGCCGACTTCGTCTGCCTCCGGCCCGGCGCGACCAGCGTGGTGATGTTCGACCCGGCCGGCCTGGGCCTCTCGGACCAGGAGGGGGGGAGCCTCGTCGGCTACCTCAACGAGCGCATGGCCCTCGGCCCCGGGGAGGAGGCCCGCCTCCACCCGCTGGGGGGCAACCGGGCCCTCCTCACCTACCGCCAGGAGGGCGCGCGCCTCGCGCCGGGAGCCACGGAGGGGTTCACACCCCCCGGCGAGATCCGGGGCCTCCCCATCGGCGGCCACCTGCCGGGGCGGGAGGAGGCGAGGCGCTTCGTGCACTTCGTGAACGACTCCCAGATGATCCTGGCCGCCCACCCGACCCTCCGCGAGAGGGCCCAGAACGGCATGTTCACGGCCAACAGCCTCTGGCTCTGGGGCGGGGGGGAGCGGCCTAGCCTCCCGCCCTTCCCGCGGCTCCTGGGCGGGCGCACGATGAGCGTCGTCTCGGCGAGCCCGGCCCTCGCGGGCATGGCACGCCTGGGGGGCGCGGAGGCGGTGGTGCTGCGCGGGGGAGAGCGCGGGGCCGCCGACGCCGCCCGCCGCGCGATGGCCGCGAGCGGCTTCGTCCTCCTCTGGCTGGAGGAGGCGGGGGAGGCCTCCGACCGGGGGGACCTGGAGGGCAAGATCAAGGCCATCGAGCGCCTCGACGCCGAGGTGGTGGAGCCGCTCCTCCTCAACCCGGGGGCGGGCGGGCCCTGCCGCATCCTCGTCGCGGCGGACGGCGTCGCCTCGGTCGAGTCCCTCGGCCGGCTGGCGGAGCCCGCCCCCTATGCCCTCGCGGACTGGGAAGAGGGCAAGCTCCATCCGCCCAAGGCCCCGGGCGGCCTCCCGGGCCTGTGGCGCAGGCTACGGGGGGAGGGAGGCGCCGCCGCCCCGGGCCCCCGCCCCTTCGACGAGCGGCTCGGCGAGACGGCGAAGGCCATCACCCCCGGGGCGCTGCGCCGCCGCCTCCTGGAGAGCTGAGCATGGCGAGCGTCAGCGCCCCGCCCCGGGGGCTCATCGTCCAGAAGTTCGGGGGCACCTCGGTCGCCGACCTGGGCCGCATCCGGGCCGTCGCCCGGCGCGTCGCCGCCGCCCGGAAGAGGTGGCCCCGTGTCATCGTCGTCGTGAGCGCCATGGCGGGGGAGACGGACAAGCTCCTCGGCCTGGCCAAGGACCTCTCGCCCACCCCCGCGGGGCGGGAGGTGGACCTCCTCCTCACCTCGGGGGAGCGCATCACGAGCGCCCTCATGGCCATCGCCCTCGATGCCCTGGGGGTGCCCGCCATCTCGCTCACCGGAGGGCAGGCCGGCATCCGCACCGAGGGGGACCACACCCGGGCCCGGGTGCGGACCATCCAGCCCGGGCGCATCCAGCAGGAGCTTGAGGCGGGGAAGGTGGTGGTGGCGGCGGGCTTCCAGGGGGTGGACCGCTTCAACGAGGAGACCACCCTGGGGCGCGGCGGCTCGGACCTGACCGCCGTGGCCCTGGCGGCGGCGCTTGAAGCCGATTTGTGCGAGATTTATACCGATGTGGACGGCGTCTACACGGCCGACCCGCGCATCGTGCCGGGGGCGCGGCGCCTGGAGCGCATCTCCTTCGAGGAGATGATGGAGCTGGCCTCCCTGGGGGCCAAGGTGCTCCAGCCGCGGTCGGTGGACCTGGCGGCCAAGTACCGGCTGCCGCTGGTCGTCCGCTCCTCATTCGGCGAAGGGGAAGGGACCTTGATCACGCCCGAGTCTGAGGGAATCGAGGCCCCCGCGGTGAGCGGGGTGAGCTGCGACGTGAAGCAAAGCAAGCTGACCGTCATCGGCGTGCCGGACAGGCCGGGCATCGCCTCCACGGTCTTCCGCAAGCTGGCGGAGAAGTCCATCGTGGTGGACGTGATCGTCCAGAACGTGAGCGAGGGGGGCCTGACCGACATCTCCATCACCGTCAACCAGGACATGGCCGGGGAGGCCGAGCGCATCCTGCGCGGGGCCCTGCCCGAGCTCGAGGCCTCCCGCATCCAGCGCGACGACGAGGTGGCCAAGGTCTCCCTCGTGGGCATCGGCATGAAGAGCCAGGCGGGGGTCGCCTCGCGGGCCTTCACGGCCCTGGCCCGGGAGAACGTCAACATCATGATGATCTCGACCTCCGAGATCTCC
>JACPCT010000100.1 GCA_016184445.1 Candidatus Tectimicrobiota bacterium
TCGCAGAAGTCCGGGAAGGTGATGCGCATGGCCTCGGCCGTGTCCACCTCCACCCCCCCGGGGGCGGCGAGGCCCGCCACGGCGGCGGCCATGACCACGCGGTGATCCCCGAAGCCGTGGGCGCGCCCGCCCTTCAAGCCGCCTCCCCGGACGATGAGCCCGTCCGGGAGCTCCTTCGCGCTCCCCCCCAGGCTCTCCAGCACCTGCCGCATGGCGGCGATGCGGTCGGTCTCCTTGATGCGCGCCTGGGGCACGTTCAGGAGGCGCGTCTCCCCCTCGGCCAGGGCGCCCAGGACCGCCATGACGGGGAGGAGGTCGGGGGTGGCGTTCAGGTCGAACTCCCCCCCGCGCAGGGCCTTGCCCCGGACGCGGAGGGCGCCGTCCTCCGCCCTCACCTCGGCCCCCATCCCGGCCGCCATGGCGAGGATGGCCTTGTCCCCCTGGGGGTCGCCCATGTCGAGGCCCTCGAGGAGGACGTCCCCCCCCGGCAGGGCGCCGGCGGCCACGAGGAAGGCGGCCGAGCTGAAGTCGGCGGGCACCTCCATGTCGAAGCCTTCGAGGGCTTGGCCGCCGGGCACCCGGAAGCGGTCGTAGCCCTCGCGCTCGAAGCGGAGGCCCAGCTTGTCCAGCCACCACAGCGTCATGTCCACGTAGGGGCGCTCGTTCAGCTTGACGGGCTCGACCACGGTCGCTCCCCCGCCGAAGGGGGCGTTCAGGAGGAGGCTCGATGTGTACTGGCTCGTGGCGCCGTCCACCTGGGTGCGGCCGCCCCTCCAGGGCCCCCCGACCCGGGCCGGCAGGCGGCCGTCGTCGTTCTCGGAGCGGGCATGGGCGCCCAGGTTGGAGAGGGCGCTGAGGAGGGGGCCCATGGGCCGCGTCCGGGTCTGGGCGTCCCCGTCGAAGCGGGCCTCCCCCTTGTGGAGGAGGGCGGCGGTCCCCAGGCCGAGGCGGCAGCTCGTGCCCGAGTTCCCGACGTCGACGAGGCAGCGGGGGGCCTCGGGCCTTCCCTCGAAGCCGTGGACCCGCCAATCGCCCGGCCCGGGATGAATCTCCGCCCCCAGGGCGCGGTAGACGGCCACGGCCGAGGCGCTGTCCCCGGACTCGAGGGGGTTGCGGATGCGGCTCTCCCCCGAGGCCAGGGAGGCGAGGGCCACCGCCCGGATGGTGTGGGACTTCGACCCCGGGACGCCGCTGCGCCCCTTCACGGGGGAGGGATGGACGCGGAGGATCATGGGGGGAACGGCCCCTTTCGAGCGCGGCTCATTTCTCGCCGCTCAGGTATCTGCCCAGCCGGTCGCGGGAGTGCTCGTCGTCGTGGCAGTAGGTGCAGAGGTTCTCCCAGTTGCTCCCGTCGGGGGGGTTGTTCCGGGGATTCCCGTCCCGGTGGTGGACGGTGAGCAGGTGCAGGTTCGTCTCGTCGAACTCCCGGGCGCACTTGGCGCAGATCCACCCGTGGATATCCAGAGAGCGGCGCCGGTAGTCGGCGGCGTTCTTGCCGACGGCAGCCTGTGCCTTGAGGCGCTGGGCGGCCTCCTTGGCGCTCCCGCCGGAGGCGGCCGGGGAGGGCCCCGCCGGGAGGGGCCGGGCCTTCCGCTTGTGACCGAACCGGGTTCGCGCCATTCCGGTGCCTCCTCTTCTCCCGCGGGATCCTACCACAACCCTCCCGGGGGCGGAAGGTGACGCCGCCGCTCTCGTTGATGGGCGTTCCGCGCGGGTGATAGCATGGGCGCAGGACAAGGAGGGGCGGATGCGCCGGGACGGCCAGCGGGGCGGGATGGGTCTTGTTTTGCTGCTGGTCCTGCTTCTTCCTGCCGGAGCGGGCGGCCTCTACGGCATCCGCGCTGTGGAGTCCTACAATCCCTTCTGCACCTATTGCCACCTGAAGGATCACCAGGACTACTTCGACGACGGCGCGCGCCAGAGGGAGGCCATCCGGACGCTGGGCGGCTGGCACCTGGCCAGCGGGAAGTCCGCCTGCATCTCCTGCCACGGGGAGGACGGCATCGCGGGCATGGCGCGCACCACCTGGCTGGCCGCCGGAGACACGTGGAAGTTCGTCGCCGGCGGCTACGAGCAGCCTTCCCGCGTGTTCCATCCCATCGTGGACAAGGATTGCCTGAAGTGCCATCCGGAGGAGCGCATTCTCAAGCTCGCCGAAAGCGCCTTCCACGGCATCAGCGACCACGCCCTGCTCAAGGGGGCCTGCGTCCAGTGCCACGGCGGCCACAAGACGGGCGGCCGCAGCCAGAAGGCCTTCATCGTCCCGGCGTTCGCCCAGCCCCGCTGCGATGACTGCCACAAGGATCTGAAGACGAAGGTCCAGCTGAGCGGCCTGAGGCTTTCCCCGCCTCCGGACAGCTCGGGAGGCGCCTTCCTCCGCTCCCGCGCGGGGGCGAAGCCATAGGCCGCCCTTGCGCTCCCGCCCGTCCGCGCCCGGCGTCCGGCTTGTCCCGATCCCCGGCGGCTCCGGGCCGCGCCTGGGCCGGTTCCCGGGGAATTCGATAGGAGCCTATTCCCCTGCGTTTTTTGCTTCTCATCGGTGCGGTCACCTTCCTCTGGGGGTTGAGCTTCCCGGTGGCCAAGATCGGGCTGCGGGGGATGGAGCCCTTCACCTTCCTCTGGCTGCGGAGCCTCGTCTCGGCCCTGACCGTCTTCGTCTGGATCGTCTGGCGGCGCGGGCCCCTGCTGCCGCCGCGGGGCAACCCGGACTTCTGGTGGAACGCGGCCCTCCACAACCTGAACTTCCTCATCTTCTACCACGCGGTGAAGTACACGACGGCGGGGCGCGCTTCGCTCTTCCTCTACACCCAGCCCATCCTCCTGACCGCCTTCGCCGCCTATTTCCTCCCCGAGGAGCGGATCGGGCGCCGGGCCGTCCTCGGCTTCGCGGCCTCGGCCGGGGGGCTGGTGCTCCTGTTCAGCGACAGGCTCTCCTCGGAGGGAGGGGCCACCTGGGCCGGGGACGCCCTCACCCTCCTGGCCGCCGTGGCCTGGTCGTCGCAGTGCCTCTTCCTCAAGGTCCGCCTCAAGGGGGTGGACCCGTTCCGGATCACGGCCTGGACCCAGGCGATGGCGGTCCCGCCGTTCCTGTTGCTGGCGATGGGGTGGGGGAAATGGTGGCCCGACGTCACCGACCCCGACGTCCTCACCGGCGTCCTCTACAGCGGGATGGTGGGGACCGGCCTGGCGATGGTGCTCTGGGTGAGGCTCCTGGCGGAGTATCCGGCGGGCCGGGTGAGCGCCTTCATGTTCCTCACGCCGGTGTTCGGGGTGTTCCTGGGGGCGCTGATGCTGGCGGAGCCGCTCACCGCGCTCATGCTGGGGGGCGCGGCGCTCGTGGCGGCGGGCATCTACCTGGTCAATTCCGAGGGTGCAAGGGGAAGGGCCGGGAGATCCTCCGCCGGGCCGCCCTCAGGGCGCTAGCAGGAGGCGCAGCGAGCCGGCCAGGGCGAGGCCCAGGATGGCCAGGTTGAAGGTCCGCAGGCGGATGCGGTTGTGAGTCCAGGCGCCCGAGCGGAGGCCCGCCCAGACACAGGGGATGCCCGCGAGGCCCGCCCAGAGCGTATCGGCGGTGATGACGCTGGCCTGCCAGTAGGCGGCGAGCTTGAGGGGGTTGATGAAGAAGTAGAGCGCCCAGAGGGTGGCCACGAGCACGGTCTTCGGGAGGTTCTGCGAGTGGAGGAAGAGGGCCAGGACGACGGCCCCGCTGTTCGCCAGGGCGGAGGAGAGGCCGCTCAGGCCGCCGATCATGACGCCGAGCCAAGGGGGCAGGCGCGGCGCCTCAAGCGCCCTGCCCGTCAGCTCGACGTAGATCCGGTGCAGGGCGAAGAGCAGGCACAGGACCCCGATCACGGCGCGGAGCTGGGCGTCCGGCAGCCGGGCGACCAGCCACGTCCCGCCGAGGATGCCCGCCGCCGCTCCCGGGAACGCGAGCAGGATTGTGCGCCGGTGCCATTGGCCCCACATGTCCCGGGTCATGCCGAGCGAGGTCATGGAGCTCGTCAGGGCGATCAGCCCAAGCGAGAACCGGGGAGGGAAGGCGAGGGTGAGGAGGGGCGTGAGGGCGATGCCCACGCCCAAGCCCAGGGTTCGGAGCAGGAACCCGCTCCCGAAAGCGGCGGCGAAGATGAGCGCCCACTCCAGGGGCGTATGGGCGGGCATTCTCCTCCTACTCCATCAGCAAGCGCGCGGCCGCGAGGGCTGAGAGGCCGAGAACGGAGAGATTGTAGCTCCGCTGGGGAGCCCACTCCAGGACGCGCCTGCCGGCCCACGTCCCGGCGATGGTGAGCGGGAGGGCCAGGATGCCCGTCAGGATCATTGTCAGGTCGACCACCCCCCCCACCCAGTAGGAGCCCAGCTTCACCGGATTCATGAAGATCCAGATGGCGATGACGGTCGCGACCAGGGGAACCTTGGTCAGGCCCTGGCTCAGGAGGTAGAGGTTCAAGATGAGGCCCCCCGAGTGGAACAGGGTGCTCACGGTGCCGCCGACGAGACCGATCCCGACCCCCATCCAGGGGCCGATGCGGGGGGGCGGGATCTCCTTCCCGAACTCCCGCCTGGCCTGCAGCCCCGCGAAGAGGAGGCAAGCGGCGCCCAGGCCCTTGCGGAGCCAGTACTCAGGCAGCTGGACCAGGAGGTACGCTCCGAAGATGAGCCCGAAGAACATCCCGGGCAGCACCAGCTTCACCAGACGCGCGTCCCATCTCTTCCAGAAGAACCTTACGGCGGAGTAGTCGGACAGCCACATCTGGATGGCGATGACGCCGAAGACGAACCGGGTGGGCCAGAAGAGCACCATCACCGGCACCACCAGGCTGCCGATGGCTTGCCCGAGGGTCGCCTTTGAGAACCCCACGCAGAAGGCGGCGATGGCGACGGCGAGGATGTAGAAGGAATCGACCGGCAAGCGGGGCCCTTTCTCGGTGGGCGGGCAGCCGGGAGAGGGCCGGTCTTCCCGGACTCAGGGCGGGAAGATTACGCCCGGCGCCGAAACGCGCGCAAGCCGGAGCGGCCCGTTTCCCCGGGACGCAGGAAAGGTGGCCGGGGCTCCCGGGGGACGCATAGAGAATGGCTTGAACTCGCGGGGGGGCTCTAGTACGATTGCCCGTCCGCCCCGCCGGACCCCGCAGGAGGCTGGTGCCATCGAGACTGCCCAAAGGATACCGGAGCCGGGTCTGCGCCGGTGGCTGAGCCGTCCCTCATGCTGAAGATCCCCTTCGTCGACCTTCATCCCCAGTATCTGGAAGTGAAGCAGCGGCTGGATGAGTCCCTCGCCAGGCTCATCGGCGCCTCCTCGTTCATCGGGGGAGCGGCCGTGAGGGAGTTCGAGGCCGCCCTCGCCGGGGAAGAGGCGAGGAGGTTCGCCGTCGGGGTCAAGAGCGGCACGGCGGCGCTTCAGCTCGTCTTCGAGGGGCTGGACCTTCCGCCGGGGGCCGAGATCATCACCACCACCCACACGGCCGTGCCCACCGTGGAGGCCATCGTCCGGGCGGGGTTCAAGCCCGTCCTGTGCGACATCGACCCCGCGACCTACCAGATCTCCGCCGGGGCCGCGGCCGCCGCCGTCACCTCCAGGACGGCGGTCCTGCTGCCCGTCCATCTGTATGGGGTCCCCGCCCCCCTGCGGGAGCTCTCGGCCCTGGCCGGGCGGAAGGGATTGACCCTCGTCGAGGACGTGGCCCAAGCCCAAGGGGCCGCCCTGGACGGCAAGCGGGTGGGGACCTGGGGCGCGGCCGCCTGCTTCTCTTTCTTCCCTTCGAAGTGCCTGGGCGGGTTCGGGGACAGCGGCGCGGTGACCACGGACCGGGAGCCGCTGGCCTCGAAGGTCCGGGCCCTCTCCAACCACGGCCGCCTCGAGAAGTTCACCCACGAGGTCGTGGGCGTGAACGAGCGGATCGACACCCTCCAGGCGGCGGTGCTCTCCGCCAAGCTGCCCCGCCTGGCGGACTGGAACGCCATGCGCCGCCGGGCGGCCCGGTGGTACGTGGAGGGGCTGGCCGGGGTGGGAGACCTCGTCCTCCCCGAGGTGCCCGGGGGGGCGGAGCCGGTCTGGCACCTGTTCGTCGTCCGCACCGGGAAGCGCGATGAGCTGGCCAGGCACCTGGCGGCGCGCGGGGTGCAGACGGGCATGCACTATCCCGCCCCCGTGCATCTGCACCCCGCTTACGCCTCCCTGGGTTACGGGAAGGGCGCCTTCCC
Source organism: Candidatus Tectimicrobiota bacterium (assembly GCA_016184445.1). GTDB lineage: Bacteria > UBA8248 > UBA8248 > UBA8248 > UBA8248 > 2-12-FULL-69-37. The sequence goes on from JACPCT010000100.1 coordinate 6,202, forward strand.
GCAGGCCGAGGCGGCGGCCGCCTCCATCCTCTCCCTGCCCATCTATCCTCACCTGACCGAAGGTGAGGCGGCCTACGTCGTGGAGCAAACGGCCGCCTTTTTCGGCAAGGGCTCCCGGGCCACCGCCGCCGCCAGCCGCCGCAGCGCAGATTGAGATGGCCGAAGGCCCAACGACTGCCCCATCCGGCCCCCGTGTTCCGCCCTGGCTCTTCCTGGTCCTGCTCGTCGTCCCGGTCCTTCTCGTCTGGGTCAACCTGGGGGGCGGGGCCGCCAAGCTGCCCGTCGAGCTCCGCAGCCGCGAGATCGTGCGCACCATGGCGCAGACGGGGGACTGGCTCGTCCCCCGCGTGGACGGGAAGCCCTTCCTCTCCAAGCCCCCCCTCTATCATTGGATCGGCGCGGCGGCCTCCCGGCTCAGGGGGGAGGCGGACTGGTGGAGCGTCCGCGCGCCCTCGGCGCTGGGGGCGATGGTCCTCCTGGGGGTGACGGTCGCCTGGGGGAGGGCGCTGGGAGGGATCGCCCTGGGCGGACTGGCGGGCCTGCTGACGGGCTCGATGGCGATGCTCCTCATCCTGGCCCGGCGGGGCGCGCCCGACATGGTGTTCTCCGCGGCGTGCGTGGCGGCGCTGTTTTTCTTCGAGCGGATCTGGCACGGCCGGAACCGGAACCTCCTTCCGGCGTTCAGCCTGGCGGTGGCCCTGGCGGCCCTGGCCAAGGGCACCGCCGTGCTGCCGGTGGTGGGGGCCCCGGTCGCCCTCGCCCTGACGGCGCGCTGGGGCTGGCGCAAGGTGTTCCGCCGGGAGGTGCTGCTGTGGCTCGCCGCCGCGGCCGCGGCTGGCGCCTCGTGGTACATCCTGATCTTCATCCAAATGCCCGGTGAGGCGATCCACTGGGCCCTCCTGGAGGGCCTCCAGCCCATGGCGGTGGAGGTCGTCGGCCACACGGGCCGGCACTTCCGGCCGCCCTGGTACTACCTCTACCGGCTCTGGGACATCGCGCTCCCCGTGAGCGTCCTCTTGCCCTTCACGGCCTGGCACCTCTGGCGGACCGGGCGCTGGCGCGGGAGGGGGGAGTGGCCCTTCGTCGTCTGGTCGTTTTGCCTGACCGTGCTCCTGTTCTCCCTCCTTCCCGCCAAGCAGCCACACTATCTCCTCCCGCTACTGCCCTTCCTGGGCCTGATGACGGCGGACGCCGTGCTGGCCCACCTCCATTCCCCGGCGGGGAGCGCCGGCGGGAGGCTCCTGGCCGGCTCGCTGGGGGT
>JACPCT010000101.1 GCA_016184445.1 Candidatus Tectimicrobiota bacterium
AGGGGAGGCGGGGCCGGGGCACGCCCTTTGAAAAGCCGTCATCCTGAGCCCTTCGCTTCACTCAGGGTAAACTCCGCGAAGGGCCTGCTTCTGGGTGAGTCTTCCCTCGCACCAACGCTCCCTCACGCCGCGAACCTGAGCACTTCCACCTCCTTCCCTCCCTTCACGGCCTCCTCGGCCAGATCGAGGACATGAGCCCCCTACTCCACCATCTCGAACTCGACCTTGCGGGCGTCGGTGACGCGCTTGGAGGCGTCGAGGATTTCGAGGGAGACGAGGTTCCCCTGGGCGTCGTAGTCGAGGATGACGCCCGGCTTGTCCTCGTCGCTCTCCGAGACGGGGGAGTCCTTGAGGATCACGCTGAGGGTGTCCGTGCGGGGGTCGAAGGTGACCTTCATGGCCGCTCCCTCCAATACTTCGCGATCTTGCCCGTCCGGTAGGCGGTCACGACCTCCGGGGGCCGCCGATCCATGTCCACGATGACCCTGATCAGCCAGCGCGCCCCGCCAGAGTCAAAGAGCAACTGGAACACCTCTCTGCCCCGCCGGGCCTCGATGCGCTGGCCGGGGTTCTCAAGGATATCCCGGACCACTTCCGGGGAAAGGCCGCGCCGCTCCATCTCGAAGGCCGCGTGCGGGGTGATCGCATACGCCGGCAGGCCTTCCCGCGCCATTCATTCTACTCCAAGAGATAGGCCGGAAGCGAAATCCCCCTCACCTCAACGGCGGCACTTTCTCGGGCCTGAAGGTATCGGCGGGGGGGGCCGGCTCGCCGGTGCCCAGGCCCGGGATGGCGAGGCGCTGGCTGGCGGCCTTGTCCTCGTAGGCGCGGCCGGAGGCGACGCGCACCTCGAAGCGGGGGGGGCGGCCCGAGGCGGGGGGGGCCTTGTCCGGGATCCGGAAGACGAAGGGCCGCCGCTCGCCGGGCCGCAGGGCCTTCTCCTCGTGGCGGGTGCGGCAGCACTTGCGGCCGCCCTCGTCGAGCTCGGCCTCGAGGGTGAGGTCGTAGGAGAAGTCGGGGTCGGTGTTGTGGAGGGTGCCGTGGACGCGCAGGACGGGCTTGCAGCCGTCGCACTTGGGGGGGGTGTAGACCTCGGCCTCGGCGTCGAGCACCTGGACGAAGCGGGCGGCCTGGCCGCCGCGGCCCCGGTGAAGGAGGACGAGGGCGGCCTGGACGCGCTCCTTGTGGGGGGAAGCGGGGTAGCGCTCGAGGAAGCGCTCCAGCGCCGCGGCGCGGCCGGAGCGCTCGGCCCCGCGCAGGGCCTCCTCCTCCATGTGCCGGGCGACCTGCGCGGCCTCGGGGGTGCCGGGGTGCCCGCGGAGGAAGTCCGTCCAGTCCTTCTCCTCCTTGGAGCGGATGACGCGCTCGAAGGCGGCCCGCCGCAGGGCCTCGCGGGCCTCGGCGAGGTAGGGGCTGCCGGGGTTGTCGTGGATGAAGCGGGAGAGATCGATCTCCCGGCGCTCCTCCTTCACCTTGTCGAGCAGGAGGCGCTCGAGGCGCTGGGTGGCGGCGGCGGTCCACTCGCTGCGCTGCTTGCCGTATTGGGCGAGGAAGGCGCGGTAGGCGGGGATGGTGTCCTCCCCCTTCACCTTCTCGTACTCGGCCCGCTGGAGGCTGCGCTGGGCGCCCATGGCTTGGCCGCTCTGGGGGAAGCGCCGGAGGAAGGCCTGGAGGACGGCCGGGTCGCGCGTGGAGAGGGCGTCGTAGTAGGCGAGGCGCTCGGCCCAGTGGCCGGCCTGGCGGGCGTAGGCGCCGGCGGGGTGGTGCTCGAGGTAGCGGGCGTAGGATTGGGCGGTGTGCTCGCGGGCGGCGTTCGCGTAGTCGGCCTCGTCCTGGGGGGCGGCGGCGGCCGGACCGGAGGGGCCGCCCGGGGAGGAGATGCTCCCGCAGCCGGCGGCGCCCAGCACCCCCGCCAGGAGGGCGGGCGCGAGGGCGGCGCGCAGCCAGGGGCCGAGGCGGTGGCTCTTCATGCCGCTTGTCCTCTCCTCAGAGAAGGGGCCAGGGAACGCTCCGGTACTCCTGGGGGGTCGGGAACTTGGGGTCCTGGGCGAAGGCGCGCACGCGGCGCCGGAAGGTGTCCACCTCCCCGGGGTCGAGGAGGGACTCCAGCTCGCGGCGGAGGGGGCCCGCCGCGTCCTCGAGGGCGCAGGCTAAGCGGCGCAGGTCCTCCACCGGCCCGCCGGGCAGGCGCTGGCCGGCGAAGTCCCAGATGACGGTGCGCAGCTTGGGCCCGGAGTGGAAGGTGAGGCCGTGGTCGATGGCCCAGACGCGGCCGTCCAGCCCCTTGAAGCAGTGGCCCCCCTTGCGGTCGGTGTTGTTCACGATGAGGTCGAAGGCGGCGACGAGGGGGAGCTCGGGCCGGCCCTCCTCCCGCAGGGTGAAGTAGCTGGAGTTGTCCGCCGGGGGGATGTAGAGCTGCATCGAGCCCTCGCCGTGGGGGCCGCCGCGGATGACGGTGGGGGGGACGAAGCCCCAGCCCAGGAACCGGCTCACGAGGAACGAGCAGCGCTCCCGCCTGTGGAGGGTGCCGTAGGGGAAGTCCCACAGGGGCCGCTCTCCGCTGGCGGGCTTGTAGACGCCGTAGAAGGCCACGCCCCCCGACTTGAGCTGGACGGCGAAGGCGTAGTTGGAACCCTGGGGGATGAGCTCGCCCCCCTCCACCTCGGCGCCGAGGAGGAGATCCTCCGCCTCCTCGGGGGTGAAGCGGCGCCCGGCGTGGGGGCCGGGGGCGGCCTTGGGGGTGCGGTGCGCCTTGGGGGTCAACGCAACCACCTCAGCGGGCGGCGGAGGCCGTTCAAGGGCGGAGAGTCCCGGCGGGCCTAGTGGCGGAAGTGGCCGTTCCGGTTCGGGTCCACCTTCCCGGAAGCCACCATGGCGTGGCGGGAGATGGCGTCCGTCCCCCGGCCGGAGGCGGAGACCTCGAGGCACTCCTTGACGAAGGCCTCCGCCTGCTCGCGCTTCAGGCAAAGCTGGAGGGAGGGCGCGGGGACGGGGGCCTCCTCGCCCTCCTCGCCCTCCTCCTCCTCGTCGTCCTCCCCCTCGGGCTCGTCGCGCTCGTCGTGGAAGAAGACGGTGATGTGGTCCTCGCCGGGCCCGTAGGCGAGGCCCAGGCGGCCCACCTTGAACTCGAGCACTCCGGGGGCGCCCCCGCGGAGGAGGGAGCGGTCGGCCAGCTGGGGGAAGTTGGCCTCCTTCTCCTCCCCTTCCCCGCCCTCGGGCGCCTCGAGCATCCGCTTCATGGCCATGGAGAGACCGTAGACCTGCTCCTTCTCCACCCAGAGGGTGGCGGCGGCGGCCTTCCCGTCCACGAGGATGCGGAAGATGCGCTTGCCCGGCATCCCGATCGCCTCGGGCTTCATCGAGTCCACCAAGCCGAAATTGTGCCGCGCAACGAACATTCCGTCCTCCCGGCGGGTGAAGGCGCGCCCGCGGTGCCGCGCCCGCGATCCTACACCAGAATGCCACGGCGCGCTCCGGTTTCCAAGGGTTGCATTTTCCCGCCTTCCTCCTATACTTCCTCCGGTCTTGCCTTGGGACGCCGCCCCCCGACCCGGCCGAAGGAGCTCCCTCTCCATGGCGCGCGGCGACGCCAAGTCCCCGGGAACGCCCGCCGTTGTGAAGCGCGGGCCCATCGAGTACCTCCTGCTCTTCTTCCTCCTGCTGGTCGTCCTCGTCACGGCCTGGACCCTCTGGGACAACGGGATCGTGGACACCGTGGCGGGCTTCATCGAGGGCGCACCCCGCTAGCCCCCCCCGCCTGCCCCGGCGGGCATGAAGGCCCGCAGCGTTGTCCATCCCGGGAAGGGGCGGGGTTTTCCCCCCTCCCTGCCCCGGGAAAGGGGCGGAGGCCCCCCGAATTCCGTGTCCAGGCGCTTGCCCGGTGACCAGCCTGTCAGGCGTCACCGCCAGGCCGCACCCCTTTTGCGCGCGCCTTCCGCCACCGCCCGGGAGCCCTCTCCCGCTTGTCAATCGGGGGAGGAGCGGTGGTATCGTTGCGCATCTTCTCCCGCGGGAAGGTGGCGGCGCCCTGGGCGTCCCCGCCCGGCGGGGGCAGACCGGGCATATTCCGCATTCCTCCCAGAGGAGATCTTCCGGCATGGGCAAGACCAAGTTCGATTTCGCGGGCCAGGTGGCCGTCGTCACCGGCGGCGCGCGCGGCATCGGCCGGGGCTCGGCCGAGGCGTTCGCCGAGGCGGGCGCGCGCGTCTACGTGGTGGACCTGGATGAGAAGGACGGCGAGGCCGTGGCCCAGGGCGTCCGGGCGAAGGGCGGGAAGGCGGCCTTCCTCGCCTGCGACGTGACCGACTCGAAGCGGGTGAAGGCCGTGATCGACCAAGCCGCGGCCGAGGCCGGCCGCCTCGACATCCTGGTGAACAGCGCGGGCGGCTTCTGGCAGCAGCTCACGGTCGAGGAGACCTCCGAGGAGGAGTGGGACAAGGTGGTGGACCTCAACCTCAAGAGCATCTTCTTGAGCTGCAAGTTCGCCATCCCCCACTTCAAGAAGCAGAACTACGGGCGCATCGTGAACATCGGCTCCATGGCGGGCGTCTCGGTCTTCCCCGGGGCGCTCTCCTCCCCCCCCTACTCCGCCGCCAAGGCCGGCATCCACTCGCTGACCCGCGTCCTGGCCGTCGAGCTGGGCAAGCACGGGGTGACCGCGAACGCCATCGCCCCCGGCACCACCGCCACCGAGCGCGTCGTGGCCGTCCGCAACGCCGAGCAGATGGCCATGATCGGGCGGAACACCCTGGTCGGGCGCATCGCCCAGGTGGAGGACATGGTGGGCTGGGTGCTCTTCCTCTGCTCCCCCGAGGGCGGCTACTTCACAGGCCAGACCGTCGCCGTGAACGGCGGGAGATTCCTGCACTAGGGAGCGGCTGCGCATGGACCTCACCCTCGCCCCCGAGGACCTGGCGCTTCAGCGGACGGCCCGCGCCTTCGCCCGGGAGGAGATCCTCCCCATCGCGGCCGGGCGCGACCGCGACTACCCGCCGGAGGAGGCCTTTCCCTGGCACCTCATCGAGAAGCTCGACGGCCTGGGCCTGCGCACCCTGACCGTGCCCAAGGCGCTCGGCGGCTGCGGCGCCAGCCACCTCCAGCAGAGTCTCGTCACCGAGGAGCTGGCCTACGGCGACCTGGGGGTGGCGGTCTCGATGGACCAGACCTTCAAGTTCACCCAGCTCCTCTGCGAGGAGACGACCGCCGGCCAGCGCGAGCGCCACCTGCCGGGCTTCCTCGCCGACCCCAAGGCGCTCCTGGCCATCGCCATCTCCGAGCCCCAGAGCGGCACCGACTCCTTCCTCCTCTACGAGGCTCCCGGCGCCGGCCCGCGCATGACGGCGAAGAAGGACGGGGACTCCTACGTCCTGAACGGCACCAAGCACTTCATCTCGAACGGGGGCCTGGCGAAGTACTACTTCATCTTCGCCCGCACCGACCCCGGGAAACCCATGAGCCAGGGCCTGACCGGCTTCATCGTCCCCCTGGGCGCCCCGGGCTTCACCATCGGCGAGGCCCACAGCAAGCTCGGCCGGCGGCTCCTGCGGAACGGGGAGCTCGTCCTGCGCGACTGCCGCGTGCCCGCGGGGGACCTCCTCGGCGAGTGGAACAACGGGCTGGCCATCTTCCGCCGCATGGTGAGCGGGGCCCTCATCCCCGTCATGGGCCCGGCCCGGCTCGCCTTCGACCTCGCCCGCCGGGCCGTCCGGGAGGGGGGCACGGCGGAGCACCAGTGGGTCCAGATGGCCATCTCCGAGATGTACATGCTCATCGAGGCGGGCCGCACCGTCCTCCACGCGGCCGCCTGGCACGGGGGCCAGCCCACCGACGACTCGAAGCGCCGCCTCATGTCCAAGGTCTTCGCCTCGGAGGCGGCCATCAAGGTCTGCCGCATGGCGATGGAGCTCTGGGGCGAGGCCGGGGCGCTCCATTTCGCCGACCGTCCCACCCCCGAGAAGTGCTGGCGCGACGTGCTCAGCTACCTCCACGGCTTCGGCACGAACGAGGCCGTCAAGCTCAAGTGCTTCCCCCTGATCCCGCTGGAGGGGGAGATGGGATGGTGATAGAGTCGCGGGGATGAAATCATTTGTAGGGGCGTTCCATGGAACGCCCCTGCGGGAAAGACTTCTTCAAACCCATTCTCAAAAAGGACACCCCATGCCCCGCTACAAGAAGTCCCAGGCCCGGGCCTACTGCCGGGAGAACATGAAGGGGATCTGGGCCGCCATCCCCTACCCCTTCGACAAGAACGACAAGATCGACGAGCAGGCCTTCCGCGCTGATATCCGCCACTACATCGACAACCTAAAGATCAAGGGCTTCTTCGTCGGGGGGCTGATCGGCGAGTTCTGGTGCCTGACCAAGGAGGAGCGCCTGCGCGGCCAGGCCATCGCGGCGGACGAGGCGGGACCCGTGCCCATCATCGCCCACACCGGCCACACCTCGGCCAAGGAGTGCGCCGATCTCATCAACGCGGCGGCGGAGGCCGGCTGCACCTACGCCATCGTGGGCAATCCCTATCTGGGCACTGGCGGCATCCCCGAGCGGGTGCGCGCCTTCTTCAAGTACGTCTGCGGCCACACCGAGCTGGGCGTCGCCCTCTTCAACTTCGCCGCCTCGGGCTACCTCATGCCGCCCCAGCTCGTCCGCGAGATCGTGGACGAGAACGAGACCGTCTGCTGCATCAAGGACGCCGCCCCCATGAACCACTGCGACGAGGTGCGTGAGCTCGTGGGGAAGGACATCGTCGTCAGCAATCCGATGGAGAGCCACTGGTTCTTCAACCGGGCCTACAACAAGCAGCAGACCTTCATGAGCGGCCCCGACCCCTTCCTCATGCAGCGCAAGGGGAACCTCGGCATGGAGCGCTACACCCGGCTCATCGACGAGGGGAACCTGGAGGAGGCCTGGACGGCGCGCGAGGCCATGAACCCCATGCGCCGGGTGCAGGAGAAGTGGATCTGGGGCCCCTGGGGCCGCGGCGCCTTCCCCATCGCGGCGCTCAAGACCTGGATGGACCTCATGGGGATGCACGGCGGGCCCACGCGGCCCCCGATGATCCCCCTCAAGCCCGCCGAGCGCGAGGAGATGAAGCGCGACCTCGCCGCCGTGGGGCTGGTGGACTGATGAGCGGAGGCCGGCTGGAGACGCCAGAGGCGGCGCGGGCGTACCTCGAGTTCGACCCCGCGAAGATCGAGCGGCGGGAGGTGTACCGCCTCCTCACGGGCTCGGTGGTGCCCCGCCCCATCGGCTGGGCCTCCACGGTGAGCCGGGAGGGGGTGACCAACCTCGCCCCCTTCAGCTTCTTCACCGTGGTGTGCGTCGCGCCTCCCATGATCTCCCTG
>JACPCT010000435.1 GCA_016184445.1 Candidatus Tectimicrobiota bacterium
AGGAAGCGGGAATAGACGACGCTGTCCTCGAAGTGAATCTGGGGTGAATCGTTCGGATCGGAATGGCCGAGGGCGGCGTCGTACACCACGCACGCCAGGTTCGTGGTCCCAGATTTTCCGAACACCCCTTTGGCCGTAAGGATCACGTCGGCCGAGTGCTCGCTGGCCTCGATGGCCGCCCGGCAGCCGGCGGCACCGGAACCTATCACAAGAACATCGCATTTGAGTCGCACTTCATCCATGGCTCATTTCCTCTCCGCCTTCTCTTCCCGGTGTTCTTGAAGGGCGCGCCAGACCCGCTCGGGGGAGAGGGGCAGCTCCTTGACCCGCACGCCGGTGGCCCGCGCCAGAGCGTTGGCGATGGCGGGAGGGGCGGAGATGTTGCCGCTCTCGCTGACTCCCTTGGCGCCGTAAGGCCCGGGCCCTCCCCCCTGCTCCTGAACGTCGGAGCGGAACTCCCCGGGCAAATCCTCGAAAGAGGGAAGACGGTAGTCGATGAGGTTCGGGTTGATGAGCTGCCCGTCCTCCACCACCATCTCCTCGAAGAGAGCGGCCCCGATGCCCTGGAGCGAGGCGCCCTCGTCCTGCGCCTCCACCAGCTCCCGGTGAATGGCGTGCCCCGCGTCGATCACCGAGGCGTAGCGCAGCACCTGGATGACGCCCGTAGCCTCATCCACCTCGATCTCGGCGGCTCCCGCGGAGATCTCCCAGAAGGAGCGATCACCGATCACTCCCCCCTCATCCGCCATCCGGACCACCCCGTTGCCGCTCAGCTCCCCTAGCGGCATGCCGAAGTGAGCCTCGATCACCTTTCCATACGGGACACCCTCGCCGCCCCGCCACACACGGCCGTCCTCCAGGCGGACCTGTTCCGGGGGCACGTCCCACAAATCGCAAGCAACACGCGCCAGCTCCTTCCTCACCGCCTCGGCCGCGCGCAGAACCGCGAGACCCATCGAAACCGTCGTACGGCTCATCGAGGTGGCTTGATCGTAGGGGCTGATCGCAGTGTCCGGCGGGCTGAGGCGGACCTTCTCCACCGGGAGGCCCAGCTCCTTCGCGGCGATGGAACGCAATGCCGTGTACGCCCCCTGGCCAACCTCGACGCTCCCCGCGAGAACGGTGGCGCAGCCGTCCGCGTGCAGGCGGATGGACGCGTGGGAGACCGTCCGGCTGCCCCCTCCATCCTTGAACCCCAACGCCAAGCCGCGCCCCCGGCGCTTGCCGGGCGGACAGGGAGGCGGGGGATCGTCCCAGCCGATCATCTCCGCCGCGCGGCCGAGAATCTGACCGATATCGCAGTCGATGGGCCGCTTCCCGGGGGCGAAAATCTCCCCCCGCCCGAGGAGGTTCTGCTTGCGAAATTCCAATGGGTCGAGCCCGAGCCTCTCCGCGATCATGTCCATCTGGGACTCGCACGCCCAGCCCACCTGCGGGGCGCCAAACCCGCGGTATGAGCCTGCGGGGATGTTGTTGGTGTAGACAGCGTAGCAATCCACCCAAACATGCGGGATCCGGTAGGGCCCGGGAGCGCGGTAGCCCGCCTTGTTGGCGACGCGCGGCCCCGTGTCGGCATATGCACCCGTATCCAAAATCACTTCGACTTTCTTGGCGACGAGGGTGCCATCCCGCTTGACTCCCACCCGGCTTCGAATGACGGCCGGGTGCCGGGTGATGGTCCGGAACATCTCCTCCATCGAGAGCTCCACCTTCACCGGCTTGCGCGCCTTGTAGGCGTGAGCCGAAGCTTCCGCCGATGTAGGGGACGATCACCCGGACGACGTTCACGGGCAGGCCAAAGAGAAGCGCGATATCTTTCTGAACCGGAAATGGGTGCTGGGTGGAGGACCAAACCGTCACCCCTTCCGGAGTGGCGTGGGCGATGGAGACGAGAGGCTCCAGAGGAACGGCGTGGATCGCCGGAAGCCGGAAGATGTCGTCCAGGACGACGTCGGCTTCCCGGAAGCCCCGCTCCACGTCCCCTTGATGATAGTGGTAGTGATGGCAGATGTTGGTGCCTGGCTGGAACCCGAGCTGACTCAGGTCGGAAAAGAGGCCGGAGGAGCGCATGGTCTCGTGGACGAGGGGGGCCTCCGGCCGGATCGCCTCAAGGGGGTCGAGAAGGGGCTCCTCCTCCCCATACTCCACGCCGATGAGCCTGAGCGCTGCCTCCGCCGTGGCCGGATCCCGGGCGGCGACCGCGGCGACCGGCTCCCCTTCGTGACGGACCACGTCGATCGCGAGAATGGGCTGATCCTTCATGGCGACCCCGAAGTAGGGGTCCATACCCCTCAGGTCCTCCCCCGTGAGGACGGCCTCCACCCCAGGCAAGGCCGCCGCCCTGGAGACGTCGATACACCGGATCCGCGCGCGCGGGAACGGGCTGCGCAAAATACGCGCCGCGAGCAGCCCAGGGAAGTGCAGGCGAGCCCATGATGAGGCCCGAAGTGCAGAACCCGCACTGGAACGCAAGCCCTTCGACAAACGCCTTCTGGAGAGGGTGCAGGGCTTGGCCGTCGGAAAGCTCTTCGATGGTCTCCACGCTCCGTCCCTCGGCTTCGGCGGCGAGCATGGTGCAAGAGCTCACCGCCATGCCATCCACGAGGACAGTGCAGGCTCCGCAAACCTCCATATCGCAGGAGCGCTTCGCCCCCTTCAGCCCCAGCTCCTCCCGGAGGAAATCCAGCAGAAGGGTTTCCGGAAGGATCCAGCTCTCACGGGCCTTTCCATTCACTTCGGTCCGCAGAAGGATTTTCCGGCCAGGGTCGTTGGGCGCCGAGCTCACCGCCTCCCCTCCCCGGCCCCGGCCAGCGCCCGCTTGAGCGTCCGCGACGTGAATTCGGCGACTAGGTGCAATTTGTACTCTCTGGAACCA